>JAZNTF010000096.1:0-41385 GCA_045591625.1 Candidatus Fimenecus sp. | reverse complement strand
TGCTTCTGCTTCGCAGAGGTGTCCACAGGACACCCGCACCCGTGCCTGCCCGATAGTTTATATGTTATTTGCGGTCGGGCACAGAGACCCGACCCTACAAGGTTTCTGGAACATATCAAGTATCCCGACAAACTCCGATTTATTTTGTTCGTAATCCCTTTGGATAATGGTTTTTTGCTCTGCCATTTGAAACTTTTACTCCACCGACGCTGCAACCGTCAACCATTACTACTGCCCATCCATTAGGACAACCCGTATTGAATTCTTCTCCGTGAAGATACTTTTTAATTTCTTCACTTTCTGCTGATAGATTGATTTTTCGTTTGAAATTTTTTCCCATAGCCATAAAAAACTGATGATGTGGTTGAATATAATTCTTACGAATTTCACCGATTGTCACACCACAGGCAAATGCACTGCCTTTTCTTATAGGAAAATCTGGTGTGAAATACACGGGATTTCCGTTATAAATCTGCACGTTTCTTTCATCATACTCAACAAGTGTGTCATTAAGGAAATCTATAAGCACCTTATCGTGTTTTTCTTTACCGAAATTCACTGAAAAATACTCCTTATTACACTCACTATACTTTAAAACTGCAACAAACTGACCTTCACCTTTTGTCTTATGAGGATAACAACGACGAGTATAATGAATGTTTTCGCATTTACATCCATCAAATTTTATTCCATCTGCAGTGTTTTCTCTTACTGTTTCCGTCACAGGAATTATTTCAAATTCAGGATGTCGTTCTAAAAATGCATTGACTGTCATTTCATTCTCTTCCAATGAAAAGGTACAAGTTGAATAGACAATATATCCGCCATTCTTAAGCATCTCTACTGCACAATCAAGAATTTCAGCCTGTCTTTCGGCACACATCTTCACATTTTCAGGAGTCCATTCGTCGATTGCGATTTCTTCCTTACGGAACATTCCTTCACCTGAACAAGGTGCATCAACCATAATCATATCGAAGGTTTCAGGAAACTCTTTTGATAACTTCCGTGGATGCATACAGGTTGTAACAACATTTTTAAAGCCCATTCGTTCCATATTTCCCGTAAGAATTTTACATCTTGACGGAACAAATTCATTTGAAACAAGAATTCCGTTTTCACCCAATTTATTTTTAATCTGACTGCTTTTACCACCTGGTGCTGCGCACAAGTCAAGGACTTTCCATTCGGGCTCTATATCAATGCTTTCAACCGGCACCATTGCAGCAGGTTCCTGAATATAGAACATTCCTGCATGGTGATAAGGATGATTGCCTATTCCGTCATAATCAAAATAAAAACCGTTTTCCACGTAAGGAATTTTGTCATTTGAAAATATGTTCAGTTTTTGAAAGTCCTCAAGAGAAATTTTATCCGTATTCACACGAAAAGCTCTTACAGGCTTTTCGTCGTAGGACTTTAAAAAGTCGTCATACTCGTCACCTAAAAGATTTTTCATTCTCTCCTGAAATTCAATTGGTAATTGTTTCATTATTCGTCACCCAAATACATTTCAGCGTGTAGCATACACATTGAAACAGATGTTATGGCAGCAGTTTCTGTACGGAGAATTCTTTTTCCAAGAGAAACAACTTTTCCGCCGTTTTCAAATGCAATTTCAACTTCTTTTTCGTCAAATCCGCCTTCAGGACCTATTAAAATGCCAACCGACATACCATTTTTAATTTGAGAAAGGGCAGTTTTTGTATCTTCCATTCCGTTTTTGCTTTCATAAGGCACTAAAAAGAAATCCATTTCCCTTGCTTTTTCCATAGTCTGTTTATATGTAAGTACATCATAAATTTCGGGAATTGTGTTTCGTTTACTCTGTTTTGCTGCACTTTCGGAAATAGTCTGCCAACGACTTACCTTGCTTTTCTTCTTCTTGTCATCAAGCTTTACAACACAACGATTCATTTCAACAGGGATAATTCCTTCCACGCCAAGCTCAACAGTTTTCTGGATAATCAATTCCATCTTATCGCCTTTTGGAAGCCCCTGAAAAAGATAAATCTTTATAGGAAGGTTTGTGTCGTTATAGTTTTCCTCAATTATTTTTGCAATAACGGAATCTTCTGAAAAATCTTCAATTTCGCAAAGGTTACTGACACCGTTTTCACTTACAAGAAACGTGTCACCGACGGTCATACGAAGAACATTTTTTATATGATTGAAATCCGTTCCTGTTATTACATATTTATCATTCAGTTTTTGGTTTTCATCGACAAAAAAGTTATACATAATTATTATCCTTTATAAATAACAACAGCGTAGGCTTCGTTAAAAACCTACGCCCACTATTTTATATCAATTCAAGGAATTTTGAACCACGAGGAACAACAAATGTGATTGCGCCCTCCAAAAGCTGAAATTCGCGTTCAGTAACATATTCACATTCACCGTCAACATTAACTGCCGCAGGATTCTTGCTTTCAATCTTCACATGCTTACAATGAACAAGCTTAGTAAAATCCCAGTTAAGGTGTTCACCGTTCTTATATTTATTAAGCAAAGGAAGAAGACCCAAAGGACCTTTTTTTGCAACTTCCTTTGTATATCTTACCATAACACAATCGATAAGACCGTCATTAGGCATAGCACCTGGAGCAGCCATATATCCGCCGCCGTACCAACGGGAGTTACCGATATAGCAGAAAAGGAAATCGTCCTCATAAACCTTGTCATGGTCGATTGTAATTCTGAATTTATTATTGATTTTGCTGAACACAACACAACGGAGTGCAGAAAGAGTATACGCCAATTCACCGTTAACCATCGGCAACTGCTTATACTTAACCTGTCTTGCACAAACCTCTGAATCGACACCCATAGCGCATTCGTTAATAGCAACTCTTCCGTTAGTTTCGATAAGGTCAAGCTTTACAGGCACACCGTTTACATGGTCGTCAAGATTTGTATTTCTGCCAAAAAGACGGCTGAAATCGTTACCTGAGCCCAACGGAATGTTAGCAACCTCACAATTAGAATACTTATAGCATCCGTTTACGATTTCGTAAAGTGTTCCGTCACCGCCACATGAGTAGAAACGAACAGGTTCACCTTTTTGTGCAATCTTCTCAACATAACGCATACCGTCATTCTGAGAGTTTGTTACATAAATATCAGCGTTTAAACCTTTTTCCTTAATGTACTTTTCAATTGTAGGGATATAATTCTTCGCGTTTTTGCCCTTACCTGATACAGGATTTACAACAAAAATGTGTTTCATAAAATTCTCCTAATTATTTGTAATACATATATAACTGGCATTTAATCATACCGTTATAAAGCTTACGTCGTTTATCGGCTTTTCTGCCAAAGCATTTTTCAAATTCCTCGTCAGGACTGATAATATAGTATGCCCATCCGCGCTCCGGATTAAAGATTTTTCCCATTGTTCTGTAAATTTCCTCAGCAGCCTGAATATCAAGCATTCTTTCACCATAAGGTGGGTTACAAATCACTGTACCCTTTTCACTTTTACGGGCAAAATCCTTTAAATCCTTCTTAGAAAGGTCAATCTTCATTCCCACTCCTGCTCGTCTTGCATTTTCACGAGCAATCTGTAGTGCATTGAAATCAATATCAGAGCCATAAGCCATAAAGTCAGCATCCTGAATTACAGCATCTGTTGCTCTCATTCTTTCTTCCTGCCAAACGGAAGAATCTATATTTTCAAATCTCTCAGAGATAAATGAACGCTTAAGACCCGGTGCAATATTAAGTGCTTTCATAGCACCTTCAATAAGAATTGTACCTGAGCCACAAGTAACATCATAAAGTGTGTGGTAATGACGGAGCCTTGCCAATTCTGCCATAGCAGCCGCCAAGGTTTCTTTGATTGGTGCTGAATTTGAAACAGGTCTATATCCTCTCTTGTGAAGTCCTACTCCGGAGGTATCAATAAACACAGTTACAATATCCTTCATAATTGAAAACTGTATCTGATGAATCGGACCCGTTTCATCGAACCAAGAAATTTTGTATTTTTCTTTAAGTCTTTCAACAACTGCCTTTTTGATAATTGCCTGACAGTCACTAACTGAAAAAAGCTTTGAATTAAGTGAATATCCTTTAACAGGAAAAGCATCCAGCTTTCCAACCCATTCTTCCCAAGGAAGCTTTTTAACCCCCTGAAAAAGCTGTTCAAATGTTACGGCTCTGAATTCACCAAGGCGGATTAAGATTCTTTCACTATATCGTGAGCATATATTAGCACGGGCAAGGATGTTTTCGTCACCCTCGAAATCTACTCTGCCGTTGTTTGCCTCAACATTCAAAGCTCCCATATCTCGTAATTCTTGTGCAACAAGTCCTTCTAAACCTAAAAGACAAGGTGCAGAAAATTTAATTAACATCAAACTACTCCATTTTATTTTATTCATGTGTAGTATAGTAGATTTTCATCCAAAAGTCAACAAAACCAGGTTAAAAAAATAAAATAACGGAAATACAAATCGGAGTTTGTCGGGGAGTTGAAATTCGTAGTTCGCAATTCGCAATTCATAATTTTAGGTCTGCGACGCAATTATAAATCTTATCCATTGTGGTCCGTTGTAGGGGCAGGTCTCCGTGCCTGTCCCTAGTAAACAACACGCTCTCGGTCGGGCACGGGTGCGGGTGTCCGGTGGACACCTCTGCGAAGCAGAAGCACCGACCAAACCGACAGGTGAGAATTAGGTGTCAAAATCTTTGATTTTGACGGAGGGAGAGATAGTTAACCGGTAAATTGACTACCCCTCAGTCACCTTACGGTGACAGCTCCCCTGACAAGGGGAGACTAGAATATACAATTTCAACATCCCTACAAATTATAATTTATAACATTACATATAACAAAAAACGACGGTGGTTTATTGCTACCATCGTCGTTATATTCATTATGTTTTTATTCTTGTGTCATTTTACGAACATATCTCTTAAAGAAGGCAATAGCATCTTCGCAACATGCAATCGGAATTCTTTCGTTTGTACCATGAGTGCAGAGAAGAAGTTTTGTATCTGCAACGAATGGAGCAAAACGATAAATATTTTCACAAACAGGTTCATAATTATAAGCATCTGTACCGCCCATTACAAGGAAAGGGGTCACAAGATTCTTACTATTTTGTGCTTCCGCTAATTCCTTAATTGTCTGGAATGCCTTTGAATCTGTTGGAGAAACCTTTGATGATTCCTTACCAACAAGGAATTCAACCTCGATATCCTTATTTCTTACGCTGTCACGGATATGCTTTTCAACATCTGCTATTGAAACACCCGGCATTGTACGGAAGTTGACAGTAACTGATGCCTTTTGTGGAAGAACATTGAACTGTGGACTACCCTCTGCCATTGTAACAGCTGTACAAGTACGGATAAGAGATGCTGCCGCAGGAATTCTTTTTGCGATTGCAAGAATTACAGGCTGTAAAATAGGAGCATTAACAAGAACGACTCTCAATGGATAACCTGCATTCATACCGACTCTCTTGATGAGCTGTTTAAGGTAATCAGGCATTATTGCCTTAAACTGATGATTTTCAATATCCTTGATTACATCAGCAAGCTTGCCGACTGCAGTATGCTTTGGTGGCTGTGATGAATGTCCACCCTTTGCATTTACGCTGACTTTATAGTTAACACTACCTTTTTCGGCAATACCAACACCTGTAAGGTTAATATCAAGAAGCTTACCCAGCTTTACAGGAAGAATTGCGCCACCTTCGTCAAGGACTGCTTCAAGGTGAACACCTTGTTCCTTAAGGTATGCAGCAATCTGCTTTGCACCATTATCAGGTGCTGCAACAACCTCTTCATTATGACCAAGACAGATATATACTGTTCTTTTTGGCTGGAAACCTTCATTAAGAAGTTCTTCCATACATTCCATAACAGCAATAAGGTGATTTTTCATATCCATTGCACCTCTGCCCCAGATAAATTCACCGTCATTATGTCCGCTGAATGGCTCGTGTTCCCAATCCTGTTCAGTACCTGCAGTAATTGGCACAACGTCCTGATGAGCAAGCATTGCAATACCGTCAAGACTTGGGTCTGTTCCTTCCCATTTATAAACAAGACTTGCATCAGCAACCTTTGTCTTTGTCATATTCTGATGAACAAGTGGAAAACGCTCTTCCAAAAATGCATGGAACTTATCAAATTCTGCCCAATCAACAAGTTCTCTGTCATAATTTGAGATTGTTTTGATTTTAATTGCATCACTTAAATCTCTGCAATACTTTTCCATATCAATCATTTCAGGGGAAAGTTTTCCTGTCTGTTGTTTTTTCTCTTTGAAGAAAATTGCACGGATAAGTGTTATTACAATAAAGACACCGAGTAACGCTAAAATAATACCTAAAACTTTCATACTCCAACACTCCAATTCACTCTATATTTAAAACAAGTCGTGTTTATGTGTTTTTATCAACTACATGAAAAGTCTTTAAATTTCCTGTTTTGTTACTTCTCTTATCAAGTTCTGCCATAACATCTTCTACTGCAATTCCCTCATTTGCCATCATAACAAAAAGGTGGAAAATAAGGTCGCTGATTTCACCAACTGTTTCCTCTTTGTTTCCGTTTTTTGCAGCAATAATTGTCTCACTACATTCCTCACCGACTTTTTTAAGGATTTTATCAAGTCCCTTTTCAAAAAGATAGCAAGTGTATGAGCCCTCTTGTTTGTTTTCTTTTCTTTCAAGTATTGTTTCGTAAAGATTTACTAATGTATCATTCATTTTATTCGCCTCATTTAATTTTATTAAAGAAACAAGATTTGCTGCCTGTGTGACAAGCAGGACCTGTCTGTTCTACTTTTACAAGTAATGTATCGTCATCACAGTCACCGTGAATTGAAACCACTTTTTGTAAATGACCTGATGTTGCACCTTTGTTCCAAAGTTCCTGACGGGAACGACTCCAGAACCATGTGTATCCTGTTTCAAGAGTTTTTGCCATTGACTCCTTATTCATATATGCGAGCATAAGGATTTCCCCTGTGCTTTCTTCCTGAACAATTGCAGGAATGAGCTCTGCTTTTACAAAATATTTATCAAGGTTCATTATTTTTCACACTCCTTGATTGCTTCTGCAAGATTCAATGTGCCACTGTAAATACTTCTGCCACAGATTGCACCATACATATTGGCTTTTTTAAGGTCAATTATGTTGGAAATATCTTTAATGCCACCACTTGCAGTAATATTGCAAGAAACTGCATCATTAAGTTTTATTAACTGTTCAAGGTTTGGACCTGAAAGCATACCATCACAATCAATGTCTGTAAAGATAATGTACTTTACACCAAAATCTTCCATTCGTTTTGCAAGGTCGATATAGTGCGTATCACTTTTTTCTGTCCAACCTTCAGTTGCAACCATTTCGTTTTTAGCATCAATTCCAACGGCAATTCTGTCACCGAACTCTTTACAAGCCTCTTTTACAAGCTGTGGATTTTTAAGTGCAGCAGAACCGATGATAACTCTTTCAATACCGTTCTGGATATAGAAATCAACGTCCTTCATTGTACGGATTCCGCCACCTACTTCAACCTTAAGTCCGCTGTTTTTTGCAACATCAAGGAAAATGTCGGAATTTATTCTTACACCATCAAGTGCACCGTTAAGGTCAACCATATGTATCCATTCTGCACCTGATTTTTTGAAATTCAATGCAGTTTCCATATAACTGTCTGCCACTTTACCGGCTGTTGCAAAGTCACCCTTATAAAGACGGACACATTCTTTATCTTTTATATCTATCGCAGGAAAAATAATCATTTATTATAAAGTCCCCTTTGTTGAAAGTGTTTTATCTGTTTTTTCTGTTGCAATACTCATTGCATGACCAAATGCTTTGAAAATTGCCTCAGCAATATGGTGTGAATTATCACCATAAGGTGCACGAAGATGTACTGTGATTTTTGCATTATCTGCTAATGCACGGAAAAATTCAACACACATACAAACATCAAAGTCACCGCATTTTTCCTGTGGGAAATTAGCTTCAAAAACTGTGTATGCACGGTTGCAGATGTCAACAGCACAGAAACCGAGTGCTTCATCCATTGGTACAAAGAAGCTACCATAACGAACAAGATTTGATTTGTCCCCAAGACATTCAAAAAATGCCTGACCGAGTACAATGCCGATATCCTCAACTGTGTGGTGACAATCAACTTCAATATCACCTTTACAAGTAACTGTCAAGCCATAACCTGCATGAGTTGCGAATGCAGTAAGCATATGGTCAAAGAAGCCAACACCTGTGTCTATTTTAACTTCTCCTCCATCAAGACAGAGAGTCAAATTAATATCTGTTTCCTTTGTTTTTCTTTCTATTGTTGCAGTTCTCATTACACTTCCTCCAACACTTTTTTGAATGTTTCAAGCATTTTTTCGTTCTCGTACTTTGTACCTGCAGTAATTCTCAAATAGTCACCCATATTACGAATGATAATGCTGTTATCTTTCATTTTTTCAAACACAGACTTTGCATTTTTCACTTTCATAAATACAAAGTTAGTATGTGTTTCGTATATTTTTTCGATTTTATCACTTTCGATTTTAATAAGTTCTGCGTAAAGTTCTTTTCTTGAGTTTACAACTGTTTCAATACACTTATCAATATAATCAGGATGTGAAAAAAGAACTTCACCGAGAGCCTGTGAAACAGAATTCACATTATATGGAGATTTTACTGCACGAATTACATTTGTAAGGGTCTTATTTGCCACAGCAAAACCAAGACGAAGTGCTGCTGAGCCCAATGCCTTTGAACAAGTCTTTAAAATAATAAGATTATCGTAATTTTCAAATTCACCTAAAAGACTTTCATCACCTGCGAAATCCATATATGCTTCATCAAGCACAACAAGTGAATCAACGCTGTTTATGAGTTTTCTTACATCATCCTTTGTAACAATTCTTGATGTTGGGTTACAAGGATTTGAGAAAATCACGATTCTCACATTTTCTTTCTTTGCAAGTGCGATTACATCATCAACATTTACATCAAGATTTTCGTCTTTCTGATACTTTACACTTTCACATTCTGCAATTTCAGCATAAAAACGATACATTGAGAAGTCAGGTTCAAGAGTTAAAATCTTGTCACCCTTCTGCAAAAACGCATTCATTATAACTGAAATAATCTCGTCAGAGCCATTACCTGCCGTTACACATTCAGGATTTACATTGAAATAATCCGAGAAACCTTTAAGGAGTTTTGTTGCCATTGGGTCAGGATAACGATTCAACGCAGAATTTCTTAAAGCATCTACCATTTCGTCTTCAATTTCTTTTGGAAAAGTGAGAAATGACTCGTTGGCATCAAGACGGATTTCATATGTACCGCTGATTGGCTCATATGGTGTTAAATTTTTTACTTTTTCATTCAAATTAAACATTATTAGTCCTCATGTAATTGCTGATTAAATCGTGTTACGATTATCAGCGAGATAGTTTTTTGTCAGAACCGTCAAAAAACGCAGGCAATACTTTGTGTATTAACGAGTATTTTGGACGAGTTGTGGCGGAAAAGTAGCTGTTGAGAATTGTGACTAAGATTTAATCAGTAATTACTCAAATCTAACCTTAATTGAATTTGCATGAGCTGTTAAGCCCTCTGTTTCTGCAAGAGAAACAACCTTATCCTTGCACTCACGAAGTGCATCTTCTGTATAGTAAATAAAGCTTGATTTTTTAATAAAGCTGTCAACTGACAATGGTGAGAAAAATCTTGCTGTACCACTTGTAGGAAGAACGTGGTTCGGACCTGCAAAATAGTCACCCAATGGTTCAGGAGAATAGTTACCAAGGAACACACTACCTGCATTATCCATTCTGCCGATATATTCCATAGGATTCTGTACACACATTTCAAGGTGTTCAGGTGCAAGTCTGTTTGCAAAGTCAACAGCCTTATCCATTGTGTCACAGATAATAATTGCACTGTAATCCTTAAGTGATTTTTCGATAATCTCTTTTCTTGAAAGAGTAGCACATTGTCTTGCTAATTCTTTCTTTGTTTCCTCTGCAATTTCAGCACTTGTTGTAATAAGAATTGCAGAAGCCAATACATCGTGTTCAGCCTGACTCATAAGGTCAGCAGCAAGGAATTTAGGATTTGCAGTTTCGTCAGCAACAATCAAAATTTCACTCGGACCTGCAACCATATCAATATCAACTGTACCGTAAAGAAGTTTCTTTGCAGTAGCAACGAAGATGTTACCGGGACCTACGATTTTGTCAACCTTAGGAACAGTTTCAGTTCCGTATGCAAGTGCTGCAACAGCCTGTGCACCACCCATTAAGAATACTCTGTCAACACCAGCAATTTTAGCAGCAGCAAGAATATCAGGATTTGGTGTGCCATCTTTTGATGGAGGTGTTACCATAACAAGTTCCTTAACACCTGCGATTTTTGCAGGAATAGCATTCATAAGCACACTTGACGGATAAGCTGCAGTACCACCGGGAACATAAAGACCGACTCTCTCGAGTCCACGCACACGCTGTCCCATAATAACGCCGTTTTCCTTTGTTGTGAGCCAACTCTGCTGTTTCTGTCTTGCATGGAAATCACGAATGTTTTCTGCTGCATCTTCAAGTGCTTTTACGAAGAATGGGTCACATTTTTCGATAGCCTTATCAATTTCTCCTTTTGAAATTTCAGCCTTTTCAGGTGCTTTTCCGTCAAACTTTATTGTGTATTCAAGTACGGCTTTATCACCGTTTGCTTTTACATTTTCAAGAATATCAGTAACGGCAAGAGTAACCTTCTTGTCAACCTCGCCACTTCTTTCTTTAAGTTGTGCGATAAGTGCTTCATCAGCCTTACCGTCTGCAAATACTGTATTTATCATATCATTCACCCTTTGGGATAACCTTTTCAATTTCTTCAAGGAACTTGTCGATTTCTTCACGACGAAGCTTCATACTTGCCATATTAACAATTACACGAGCTGAAACAGGCATAATCTTTTCTTTCACTTCAAGTCCGTTTTCTTTAAGTGTTGTGCCTGTTTCAACAATATCCACAATACCGTCAGCAAGATTAAGAAGTGGAGCTAATTCAACAGAGCCTTCGATTTTAATAATCTTGACATCCATTCCTTTTCCCTCAAAATATGCTTTTGTTATATTAGGGTATTTTGTAGCAATTCGTTTTGTATTGAATCCGTCGTAGAAATCAACACCCTTTTGTGTTGCAAGTGCAAAATCACATTTACCGAGATTCAAATCTGTCATTTCGTAGAAGCTTTTACCGTTTTCTACGATTGTATCTTTACCAACAATACCGATATCACACACACCGTGTTCAACATATGTAATAACATCCGCTGCTTTTGCAAGGACAACTTCATAGTCACCTGCTGTGAGAATAAGGCGTCTGCCTTTGTTTATGAGTTCATCACAATCAATTCCCATTTTCTCAAAGAGCTCAACACTTTTCTTTTCAAGTCGACCTTTTGTAAGGGCAATTCTTAGTTTTCTCATAATATTTCCTCCCTTACACTGTCACCAATTATGCAAATCTTTTTAATGCCTTTTGACATTGCATATTCCCTTGTTTCTTCGAGTGTTTCAAATGTACTGTTTTCACAGTAGACACCCTCTGCACGAAGATTTTTAGAATACTCCAGTGCCTTAACAACAAAATCTTTTTCACCAAAAACAATAATTGCAGGAACTTTTTCTTCATCAAGCTCATTTCGAGAAAGCATTACTGATGCCAAAGCACCTGTTTCAATACCGAAGCCTGTTGATGGCATATCTCTGCCGAATTCAGCACCAAGGCTGTCATAACGACCACCAGAAACCACTGAAATACCACTACCTTGAAGATAACCTTTAAAGATAATGCCTGTGTAGTAATTTGTTCTGTTTACAAGGCTCAAGTCAATAACGATTTTGTCTGAAAGTCCTGCTTCACATAAAAGCATATATAATTCTTTTAGATAATCAAGACTCTTCTGACCTTCTTCACCCAAATCAATCTGCTTGGCTTTTTCGATAACTTCTGCACCACCGAAAAATCTTGGAAGATTACGGATGCAATCTGTTACACCATTTTTACCGATTTTATCAAGAATGTTGTTAAGTGAAACGAAATTTCGGCTTTCAACACAATCATAAATTGAGCTTACGATTTCGTCACTTACATTAAGTTTTTTACAAAGCTCTTTAAAGAAACCTGCGTGACCGATTTCAAGCTTAAAATCAGCAGAAGTACAGCTTTCAATAGATTCAACAGCAGTTGTAATAACCTCTAAATCTGCACGAAGTCCGTAAGCACCCATAAGCTCGATACCACTCTGTGTTGCTTCGTCACTTCTGCCTGTAAGATTTTTCTGTCTTACAAAAACATTTTGATTGTAATAAAGACGAAGTGGCAAACGAGCATTCTGGAAACGAGTTGACACAAGTCTTGCAATAGGAAGAGTTGAATCAGGTCGAAGCACCAAAAGTCTTCCGTACGAATCAGTCAAGCTATATAAATCTTCAGGATTATAACCTGAGCTTTCACGATTGAACACATCGAAAAATTCGATTGTTGGTGTCATTACCTTTTCATAGCCTTTTGATTTAAATACAGAGGAAAGTCTTTTTTCTGCACAACGGATAGCTCTGCTTTCCATTGCCAGATAGTCTTTTGTTCCCTCGGGAGTAATTTTTGAGTAATTTTTCATCAGAAAATATCCTTTTTCTATATTTTTTCACTTTAGTGTGCTAATATGCTACCATAATAAAGTGCACGTGTCAAGTATATTAGTAAAAATCCTGTAATCGCTGAATAAATCGGGTTGCAATTATCTACGAGATAGTTTTTTGTCAGAATCGTCAAAAAACGCAGGCAATACTTTGTGTATTAACGAGTATTTTGGACGAGTTATGACGGAAAAGTAGCCGTTGAGAATTGTGACCAAGATTTATGAGGTGGTTACTAAAAGAAAGAGATTTGGGCAGTTTCAGGCATATCACCAAATGCACCGATTTCTTTGAGTGCAGTTACAACAGCACTTGAAGCACCTGTCTTTGCCTGGAAATCGTCAACAGACACGAATGTCCCATCACTTTCATCTCGTCTTCTTACAATTTCATCAGCGGCCTTTTCACCAACACCTGATAAAGCAGAAAACGGCATTCTGATTTTTCCGTCTTCTATGTAATAAACACTTGCACGGGATTTATAAATATCAACAGGAAGAAGCTCAACGCCTCTTGCCATCATTTCGTTGACAACCTGAAGTGCAGTAAACTGGTCTTTTTCTTTTGTGGTCATTGGCTTTCTGTCCTTTGGCTCTGCATTAAGAGGTCCGTGAAGTTCAACCATTTTTCTCTTAACTGCATCCCTACCCTGACAAACTGTAACAGCGTCAAGGTCACCGCCACGAACAGTCAGGAATGCTGTGTAATATTCGGTAGGCTTATAAATCTTGTACCAGCCGAGACGAAGTGCTGCAATAACGTAAGCCGCAGCGTGAGCCTTTGGGAACATATACTTGATTTTACGACAAGATTCCATATACCATTCAGGAACATTACAAGCTCTCATTGCTTCCTCGGCACCCTCAGGGAAACCAACCTTTGCAACGATACCCTTACGAGTCTTTTCCATAATGTTGAATGCAAGACCGGAGTCAAGACCTTTATGCATAAGATATGTCATAATACTGTCTCGAGTACCGATAACATCAGAAATTGTACAAGTACCATCTTTGATAAGCTCCTGTGCATTACCGAGCCAAACGTCAGTACCATGAGAAAGACCTGAAATCTGCAAAAGGTCAGAGAAGCATTTTGGTTGTGCCTCCATAAGCATACCACGAACGAAATCCGTACCCATTTCAGGAATTGAAAGAGTACCTGTCTGTACACCGATATCATCAGGAGTAAGACCCAACGCTTCAGGGCTTGTACAAAGACTTACTATCTTCGGGTCACAAACATCAACATCCATAACAGGGATTCCTGTCATATCTTCGAGATGTTTATAGAGTGTAGGTACATCATGGCCGAGAATATCAAGTTTTAAAATTGTGTCATGCAAGAAATGGAAGTCGAAGTGAGTTGTTTCCATATCCGAAGATGTATCGTTAGCAGGGAATTGAACTGCAGTAAAGTCGTAAACATCAAATTCATTAGGTACAACAACCATACCGCCGGGATGCTGACCTGTTGTACGCTTAATACCTGTACAACCCTTTGTAAGTCTGTCTTCTTCTGCACGAGTTACAACCTTTCCTCTTTCATCAAGATACTTTTTCACATATCCATAAGCAGTTTTATCGGCAACGGTTGCGATAGTACCTGCCTTGAACACGTGGTCACGACCGAAAAGCTCTTCTGTATATCTATGAGCATTACCCTGATAATCACCGGAGAAGTTAAGGTCGATATCGGGAGCTTTATCACCGTGGAAACCAAGGAAAGTTTCAAACGGAATTTCGTGTCCGTCACGCACCATTGGAATATCACAATGCGGACAATTCTTTGGTGGCATATCAAATCCGGAACCATACTCACCATGAAGGAAAAATTCACTGTGTCTGCACTTTGCGCAACGATAATGTGGCGCTAACGGATTAACCTCCGAAATACCTGCCATTGTAGCAACGAAGGATGAACCGACAGAACCTCGGGAACCAACATGATAACCATGAGACTCAGAGTCCCAAACAAGCTTTTGTGCGATAATATAAAGAACAGCGAATCCGTGCTTGATAATTGATTCCAGCTCTCGTGTAAGTCGATCAGCAACATATTCAGGCACTTCTTCGCCGTACCAATCCTTTGCTTTTGCCCAACAAATGTCACGAAGCTCTTGTTCTGCACCGGGGATTGACGGTTGGAATGTTCCCTCAGGAATAGGTCTTACCTGTTCAATCATATCTGCAATTTTATTTGTATTTGTAACAACAACCTCGTATGCAGTATCTTCACCAAGATATGAAAATTCTTCGAGCATTTCGTCAGTTGTCTTAAAATAAAGCGGTGCCTGGTCATCGGCATCGTCGAAGCCCTTACCAGCCATAAGAATAGCACGGAATTTAGCATCCTCAGGGTCCATAAAGTGAACGTCACCTGTTGCGCACACAAGCTTATCTAATTTGTCACCAAGATGGATAATCTTTCGGTTAATATCACGAATATCCTCAAGAGTCTTAATTTTGTTATACTCTTTATTCCTGTCCGGATTTTTGGCATTCGGGTCTGAATGAGAAGCAATCATAAACATATTGTTTCCGTCAGGCTGAATTTCAAGATAATCGTAATATTTTGCTATTTCAATAATTTCTTCATCAGACTTTTCAAGAAGAATTGCCTTTATAAGCTCACCTGCTTCACAAGCAGAGCCCACAATAATTCCGTCTCTTAATTCGTTAAGTTTTGAACGTGGAATACATGGTCTTGTGTGATAATAAGTTGTATGAGCAAGTGACACAATCTTATATAAATTCTTAAGACCAACCTTGTTCTGTACAAGAAGAATAATATGGTATCTTGGGAGCTTTTCCCAAGGTGTTTCAGGATTTCCGATATCGTCAATAAGGTAACCTTCAACACCATAAATAAGTTTAATATCATCCTTGCCTTTACCCTTCATAGCATCAGGATAACCTTGAACATTACCGTGGTCAGTAATAGCAATAGCAGGATGTCCCCAACTGATTGCTCGTTTAACAAGTTTATCCGCACCTGTCATGCCGTCCATATCGGACATATTTGTATGAAGATGCAATTCAACTCTTTTCTTTTCGGCATTATCCTTTTTCTTTATCTGAGTTACAGTATTTACGGCAGTAGCAGAAATAATATTTTCACCTGAATATTTATCAAAACTGACTCTGCCATAAACAATTACCGTTGTACCTTCACTCAAAGCTGAAAGAAATGATTTGGCATTTGTACAAGACTCAAAAATCTTTACTGTATATGAATAAGTTTTATCTGTAATATTAAAATTGATAATATTGTTTTTTCCATCTCGTGTTGTTCTCACATCAAGGCTGAAAACCTCACCCCAGACAGCAACAGCACCACTTTCAATTGAAACATCACAAAGCTTTTGTAAATTCGCTGTACGGATAAGATTTCCGTAGATAGGCTTTTGTGTTTCGAGATAAAGCGGGAAACCGTCTTTAACGACATGAGCTTTTGGCTCATTGGACTCGGAATATGTATCAGGGATATTTTTTTCTCGACGAATTTCTTCATCTGCTTTTTTCTGCATACTGTCAATAGCCATTTCCGTATTGAAATTGTCTTCCTGAATCAAAGTTACAGTATATTCAACACCAAATATCCCCTTTATAATTCTTTCAATTTCCTTATCACAATTTGCAGAAAGGAGAATATCCTTTCCACCTTTTTTAAGGGAAATTTTTAACTCCTTGCCGAAAATCTCGTACTCTGCATTGTTAAAATATCCGTTTGCAACAACAATTTTATCTCTCAAAATTTCTACAACCAAATTCATAAATTCAGTACGGAATCCAATTCTTGACTCGTCGCAAACAATGGTTATATTAACATTGACAGCCCTTGAAAGTTGACTTTCAAGAGCTTCAATTCTTTCTTTTTCTATTTTCCTATAAGGCTTTACAGTGAGCTTTGCACTCATTTTTTCCTGTGATACAGAAAATCCTACGATATCTGCAAAGGCAATATCGAGATTTTGTGTGCAATCAAAAAACTCACCGAAAAGTGATTTTACTATTGCCATATATGTTTCACCATTATATCTTTTCTATCTCTTTCAATAATTCTTCTACTATTTCATTTTCGTTTACTTTTTTAAGCACTTCACCATGCTTGAAAATAACACCACAACCATCGCCACCGGCAACACCGATATCAGCTTCCTTTGCTTCACCGGGACCATTAACAACACAACCCATTACTGCCACTTTGATTGGTTTATCATAATTTACAAGTGCTTTTTCTACCTTTTCCGCAAGACCGATAAGGTCAATTTTTGTTCTGCCACAAGTTGGGCAAGACACTATTTGTGCACAGTCAGTTTTAATTCCTGCTGCCTTTAAAATATCGAAACCAGCCTTAACCTCTGTTACAGGGTCATCCGTCATTGATACTCGAATGGTGTCTCCGATACCATCAAGCAAAAGTGAACCGATACCGATACTTGATTTTACAAGAGCCATATTATGTGTACCAGCTTCTGTAACACCAAGGTGTAACGGATAGTCACACATATCAGCAACAAGTCTGTATGCCTTTACCATTTTCTGAACATCGGATGATTTGATTGACACAACTATATCGTTATAATCAAATTTCTCTAAAAGTCCTATATGATACATTGCACTTTCGGCCATAGCTTCAGGTGTAGGAGAACCATATTTTGCAAGTAAATTCTTTTCAAGGGAACCTGAATTAACTCCGATACGAATAGGTACATTATGAAGACGACAAGCATCTGCAACCGCTTTTACTTTTTCGTCATCACCGATATTACCAGGATTGATTCTGATTTTGTCAACTCCTGCCGCAACGCTTTCCAAAGCACAACGATAATCAAAATGAATATCAGCCACAACAGGAATATTGACTGCATTTTTTACTGCATAAAGAGTTCTTACAGCTTCTTTATTAGGAACAGTAAGTCGGACAATCTGACAACCTGCTTTTTCTAATTCAACAGCTTGTCTTACATTACCCTCTGCATCCTCAGCAATAACATTGAGCATTGACTGAACTGCTATCGGATTGTCTCCACCGATTTTCACATTTCCTGCCATTATAACACGACTTTTTCTGCGTTCTATCATAATAACACCTTTAATTTCTTATAAGATTCACAATATCATTGAAGGTTACCGCCACCATTAAAAGAAGCAATAATGCAAGTCCTGCACCATGAATATATCCCTCATATTTAGGATTTATCGGTTTTCTGCGAATGCCTTCAATAATCAAGAAGAATAATCTGCCACCATCAAGTGCCGGTAATGGCAAAAGATTGAAAATACCAATATTTATTGATACAAACGACATCAATGTCAGTGCAGAAATAAGATTCGCCTTACTCTCCACTGCCGAAGATGTGACATCAGCAAGTATATTCACAGTACCGACAGGACCTGATAAATCAGAAAGTCCGAATTTGCCGGTTACTAGGTCAAAAAGACTCAACCACACAAGTCTGCCGATAGAAATGGTCTGTTTAACCGCTGTGGAAACCACATTCAAAAAAGTTGTTTCTTTACCAAGAATTACAAAATCATAAGAAATGATTGTATATCCGTCTTCCTTCTGAGTCTTGAAGGTAACACCCTCAAGGTCAACCTTTTCACCATCACGACGAACAACCATATCAAAAATTCCGTCGTCACTTCTTGTCATCAGAAACGAAATGTCCATATCAGAAAAAACCTTATGACCATCGATTTCCAGAATCCGGTCTCCGGCTTCAAGACCTGTCTGATGACTTATTGCATTCTCTTCAAACTGAAGAATTTCAGTTGTACCAACCAAGTCATCCATAGCCAGGCAGGTTGCAACAATTACAACACCCAAAATCAAGTTCATTATGGCTCCGGCGGCAACAATAATAATCTTCTGCCAGACTTTTTTACGATTAAACGCGTTTTCGTCTGAACTTTCTTTATCTTCACCCTCCATGCTTACATATCCACCAATCGGAAGAAGACGAAGAGCATAAGTTGTTTCACCCTTCTTTTTCTTTAAAATAGCAGGACCCATTCCAAGAGCAAATTCATTGACCTTTACTTTAAAAAGCTTTGCAAAAGTAAAATGTCCCAATTCATGTATTGAAATAAGAAGTCCGAAAAATAAAATTGCAACTAAGAAAGGCCACACCTTTGACCAAATTTCCAAAAAATCACTGCTTTCTAAAAATTACTGTTTTGCATATTTAATTACAAGCTCTCTTGCAAGAACATCTGCATCATAAACATCATCCACTGTATAAGTACTTACTTTTGGAGCTTCGTTCATAACCTTTTCAACTAACTCGGCAATCTGCAAAAATCCGATTTCACCTTTTCTGAACATCAGATTTGCCTGTTCATTAGCTGAATTTGCAAATGCAGGATAAAGTCCACCACGTGTAATTGCTTCACGACAAATGTCCATGCATCTGAATGTTTCATAATCAGGCTTATAGAATGTCAAGGTACCCAATTTAGTCAAATCCAACTCTCCTGTAAGTGATTCGATTCTCTCAGGGTATGTAAGAGCATACTGAATCGGAATTTTCATATCAGGAAGTCCCAGCTGTGCTATTACCGCATTATCATCATACTCAACTGCAGAATGAATTATACTCTCCCTGTGAACAACGATTTCAATTTTTGAAGGATGAACATCGAAAAGCCATACTGCCTCAATAAGTTCAAGTCCTTTATTCATCATTGTAGCAGAATCGATGGTTATTTTTTGTCCCATACACCAGTTCGGATGCTTAAGAGCGTCTGCAACAGTTACCTTCTCCAATTCTTCTCTTGTCTTGCCAAAGAAAGGGCCACCACTTGCAGTAAGAATAATTCTCTTTAACGCTTTGTTGCTTGGTTGTCCCTGTAAGCATTGAAAAATGGCAGAATGCTCCGAATCAACCGGAAGAATATCCACACCCTTTTCCTTTGCATTCGTAGTTACAAGAAGACCACCTGCAACGAGAGTTTCCTTATTGGCAAGGGCAATTTTTTTATTTGCATCAATTGCTGTAAGTGTTGGCTTAAGACCTGCCATACCAACAACTGAGTTGATTACAGTATCGGCTTCGTCAACTGCTGCACACTCACAAACACCTTTAATTCCTGAAAGAACTTTTATGTCCATATCAGAAACTCTGTTTTTGAGCTCTCTGGCTGCATTTTCGTCAACCAATGCAGCTACTTTTGGTTTAAATTCACGAATTTGTTCTTCGATTAAATCCACGTTTGAATATGCCGAAAGCGCGGACACAGAGTAACCGCACTTTCTTGCTGTTTCAAGGCTCTGAGTACCAATGGAACCTGTTGAGCCTAAAATACTTAAATTTTTAGTCATTTTATATTGACACCTCAAAAATATTGAACACTGCGTAGAAAGCAGCACAAACAAATAAAATACTGTCAAAACGGTCCATTATTCCACCATGTCCCGGAATAAGATTTCCGAAATCTTTAATTCCATAATTACGTTTAATAAGTGATGCTGTAAGGTCACCACACATACCTACAACAGAAAGAACTATTGAAATAAGCACTATTGCAAGGTAATTGTGAACAGGATTTGCAAAGATGAGATTATCATAAACAGCATAAAGAATGACATTCGCAAGAATACATCCTAATACGCCACCCACTGCACCTTCAATTGTTTTCTTAGGACTAATTTTCGGACAAAGCTTATGCTTTCCGAGGAAACTGCCTGTAAAATATGCAAATGTATCTGTAAAACAAGCTGAAAAGAGAAGGAACAAAATAAGGAATACTCCATGAGCAGTTGTGTATTCTCTTTCTGGATAATACTTTGCAATATCACGGAAGAACATAAGTCTTGAGAATGAATATGGCACCAACAAGGATGATACTATAACAAATGCAATCTGTGAAAACTTAGTCTTTTCATGATTATGAAGCATCATAAAGCACAATAAAAGAATATATATCACAAGCAAATATTCTGTTTTAAGATTGATTCCTTCTATCTCTTGCAAATAATGTCCGTATTCATAATACAACGGAAATATGCTGGATACTGCTACACTGAGAATCATAACCGGCTTGTTTTCAATCCCACAGGAACGATTCAGTTCATAGGTTGCCATAAAGCATAAAAACATTGCAAATGCCAAGAAAAACCACGTATGCATAAACACAAGTGCAGAAATTCCCAATGCAGTCCACAAGAGACCAAACACTATTCTTTTTGCCATAATTCGTCCTCTTTCAAAATGATAAAAATACTAAACCCCACCAAATCGTCTGTTACGTTTTTCAAACTCTCTCAATGCCTCGCAAAGATTTTCTTCGGTAAAATCAGGCCAAAGCACATTTGAAAACCAGAATTCCGAATAAGCAGACTGCCATGTAAGGAAATTGGACAATCTGTATTCTCCGCTTGGTCGGATAATAAGGTCCGGGTCCGGATGATTTTTTGTATAAAGGTGGTCAGATATTACATCTTCTGTAATTTCCTCCGGCAAAAGCTCTCCGTTTTTAACCTTTTGAGCAATTTCCTGCACTCCCTGAGTAATCTCGTGACGTCCGCCATAGTTGATAGCAAGATTTAAAATAACCTTTGTTTCATACTGAGTTCCCTGTTCAATCTGTTCCATGAGTGCCTGTATATCTTCAGGAATTCCCTGACGGTCACCAATAAAACGAAGAGCAATTCCTTTTTCACGATTTTCTTCTTTTCGCTCTTCCGCTTCCTTCAGATACTCTCTGAACAACTGCATAATTGCATCCACTTCTTCTTGCGGACGCTTCCAGTTTTCAGTTGAAAAGGCATAAAAGGTCATACATTTAACACCGACATCTGCCGCAAATTCACCGATTTTACGAAATGTCTTTGCACCCTCTATATGTCCTTTATATCGTGGTAAATTTCTTTGTTTTGCCCATCTGCCATTACCATCCATAATGATACCGATATGCTTGGGCAATACTGAAAATTGAGGTATATTCTTTTTCATCACATTCTTAAAATAAGCAAATCAGGGCGGTTTTATCCGCCCAAAATTGATTATATCTCCATAATTTCTTTTTCTTTTTTATCAGCAATTGCATCAATTTCTTTTACGAAATCATCAGTAATTTTCTGAATCTTTGTTTCTGCATCCTTCTGGTCATCCTCAGTGATTTCACTTTTTTTCTTCATAGCCTTGATTTTATCAATTGCATCACGACGGATTGAACGGATAGCAACCTTAGAGTCTTCAGCAGTTTTGCTTACGTCCTTACAAAGAGCCTTTCTGCGTTCCTCTGTAAGTGGTGGGAATGTAAGACGAATTACCTTACCGTCATTCATAGGATTGATGCCGATATCAGAAGCCTGAATTGCTTTTGAAATAGGATTGATTGTTGAAACGTCCCATGGCTGAATCACAAGAATTCTACCTTCACTTACTGAAACAGCAGCCATCTGCTGAATTGGTGTAGGAACACCGTAGTAGTCAACCTGAATTCTATCAAGAACTGCAGGTGTTGCACGTCCTGCTCTCATACCTGCAAAATCTTTTTCAAGAACAGAAATTGTCTTGTTCATTTTTTCTTTCATTGCGTCAAATACTGTATTCATAATGTTTCTCCTTTTATGTAAAATTCTTATTTCTCGTCAACAACAATTGTACCTACCACTTCACCCTTAACAGCTTTAACCATATTTTCAGGCTGTTGAAGATTGAAAACAAGAAGTGGGATTTTATTATCTCTGCAAAGGGAAGCAGCAGTGCTGTCCATAACTGCAAGTCCCTTACTGAGAATATCCTGATGTGTGATAACATCGTACTTGATTGCATCATCAAAACGATTAGGGTCTTTGTCATAAACGCCGTCAACATTTGTTGCCTTAAAGATAATATCAGCATCAATTTCTGCTGCACGAAGAGCAGCTGCAGTGTCAGTTGAGAAGAATGGGTTACCTGTTCCGCAACCGAAAATTACAACTCTGCCTTTTTCAAGGTGACGCTTTGCACGATGGCTGATGTATGGCTCTGCAATCTTATTCATTTCAATAGCTGTCTGTACTCTTACAATTACACCCAACTGTTCAAGAGAATCAGCAAGAGCTAATGAGTTCATAACAGTTGCAAGCATGCCGATATGGTCAGCTCTTGTTCTGTCCATATCACCACTTGAGCGACCTCTCCAGAAATTACCGCCACCGACAACGATAGCAACCTCTGTTCCCAAATCTGCCATCTCCTTGATAGCAGAACAAACGCTGTTCACTGTATCAAAATCAAATCCATGTTTTTTGTCCCCGGCAAGCACCTCACCGCTGACTTTTAAAAGTACTCTTTTATATTTTGGTTCCATAATAAAACACCTCCACGGCAATCTGTTTCACCGACTACCATATTGAGTATATTTTACATTAAAATCGGCTTTCTGTAAAGAGTATTTTTCAATAAAATACACCTGAAACAAAGTGGATATTGACTTAAACCGACAAAAGTTATATAATCAGTACGGTTAAATTCTGTACACTGACAAATGGTTAGTGTTATTTTTGAAAAATAACGAGGTGTTTCTCTTGTCAAATCTTCCTTTTGACTTGGAAAAAATCTGTGAAATGTTTTCCCTTAGCGGAAAGTTCACAGGATATGAAAAAATTAATAACGGTCATGTTAACAGTACCTTTACTTTAATTTTTGAAGAAAATGATAATGTTGCAAAATATGTTCTTCAAAAAGTTAATACAGAAGCATTTAAAAAGCCCGAAGAGCTTATGAGTAATATCGTAGCTGTTACAAGCCACATCCGTAAAAAGAACGAAGAAATGAATATTCCATGGGCTGACCGTGGTACACTCACTTTCCTTCCTTGTAAAAACGGTAAATATTACTTCATAGATGAGGACAATAATTGCTGGAGAATGTATAACTTCATCGACGATGTTTACACTTGCAACTCCATTACTGATGCACAGGTTTTCTCCAATGCAGGTGTTGCATTCGGTAATTTCCAGAATGTACTTGCAGACTTTGACGGTTCAACACTTTTTGAAACCATTGAAAAGTTCCATAACACGGCTTCCCGCTTTGAAAACCTTAAAATTGCTATTGAAAAAAATGCTTCAGGCAGACTCCACAATGTTAAGGATGAAATTGAATTTGCATTAGCTCGTGAAGCAGATACTCATGTGCTTGTTGACATGATTGACGAAGGTAAGCTTCCTTTAAGAGTTACTCACAATGACACAAAACTCAACAACATCCTTTTTGACAATGTTTCAAATCAGGGTATCTGTATTATCGACCTTGACACTGTTATGCCGGGACTTTCTCTTTACGATTTCGGTGATAGCATTCGTTTTGGTGCTAACACAGCAGCTGAAGATGAAAAAGACCTTTCAAAGGTAACATTGAGTCTTCCTCTTTATGAGGCTTACGTTAAGGGGTATCTCAGCAGTGCAAAAGATGCTCTCACAGACCTTGAAAAAGAATTGCTTCCTTTCGGTGCAAAGATGATGACTTACGAATGTGGTATCCGATTCCTTACAGACTACCTTAACGGTGACATTTATTTCCATATTGCCTATCCTGAACACAATTTGGACCGTTGTCGTACTCAGTTCAAGCTTGTTGCAGAGATGGAAGAAAAAATGGAACAGATGAACGAAATCACGAAGAAATATTGCTAAACAACAATCAAGGGACCTTCCGAAACGGAAAGTCCCTTATTTTTTAACTTAATTTACCGAATAAGCCCGGAATGTATTTTTTTACTATAAAAATTATTCTCGCAAGAGAAAGACAAAGAAAACTGCCCTTTGATTTAAGCACCCTTGCCATAATTCCGATTAAACCATTCCCTTTCATATTTGGTGAAAGTTTTTTGTACCGGTCACTGTTGAAAACCTCTTCTGCAAACACCTTTCTTTGTTTGTGTGTCATCCCGGCCCGTTTATCGCAATTCCTTTCAAACGCAGAAAAAAGGTATCGTGTATATCTTAATGCGATAAATTCAAATTTTTCCTCATTGAGCATCTCCCAATACTCGAATTGCGAATACATACGGTCAATTTTAACCATTATGTCCTCATAATAAGTAGGGATAAAGCTCCCTGTTTTGCTTCCCACATGTTTAACATAATGATATGGCGCAAAATTAAGGATATTACAGCTTTGTGCATCCATAAAAAAGTCAATGTTAAAAATAATATCCTCATTGAATTTCATCTGCGGAAAGGTTGCTTTCGATTTTTTCAAATATGCAACATTGTACATTTTATTACAAGGATAACCGTATAAATCAAGCTCTTCCAACATAGGAATTTCATTTCTCAGAGATTGTTTATCCTTTATAATTTTGTCGTCATAAACAACCTTTTTCGTATCTGTAAGCTGACCATTTTCGTCATAATATTCTTCTATTAAGCCGAAAATCACAACCTGACTCGGATTTTCTTTAACAGAACAAGCAAGAACCTCCAGCATATTATTATCAAAATGGTCATCACTGTCAAGAAAGCAGAGATATTCACCATTCACCATGGTCATGGCCGTGTTTCGAGCTTTTGAAACACCACCATTTTCCGGTAAATGAATAACCTTTATTCTTGAATCCATTTTTGCAAACTCATCGCAAATTATGCCACAATTATCCGGTGAACAGTCATCAACCAGCAACAACTCAAAATCAGTAAATGTCTGAGCAAGAACCGATCCTATACTTTTTACAATGTATTTTTCTGAATTGTAAACAGGCATAATAATGCTGATAAAAGGAGTCATACGAACACACCTCCGTTCAAGATGAATTATAATGCAAAACCCCTTCATTGTCAAACAATTCAACTATTTACAATACAGTTACAATACTTGAAAATAGTACAATTTAGTGATATAATTATTTGTCTGTAAATAAATCCGTTATTTGGAAGTGAGAGCAGTTATGAAAAGATTTATAAATGATATTAAAAAATTTGGAAATTATACAATGTTTGCAGCAAAATCCGGAATGAAGGCAGAGGTTGCCGGTTCATTTTTGAGCTGGATGTGGTGGATTCTTGACCCATTGCTTTATATGCTCGTTTACTCTTTTGTTGCCGTATATGTTTTCGGTAGCCGTGAACAATATTTCCCGGTGTTTGTTTTCATCGGACTGAACACCTGGACCTTCTTCAGTAAAACTGTTAAATCGGGCGTTAAGCTTGTTCAGGATAAGAAAAGTGTTGTAACAAAAGTTTATATACCAAAATTTATTTTCATCCTGGAAAAAGAAACAATTTTCGGAATCAAGATGTTTGTTTCATGTGCACTTACTATTCTATTTATGATTTTCTATCGTGTACCTGTAACATGGAAATTCCTTTGGGTAATCCCTCTCTGGTTACTCCTTTTTATGATTACCTTTGCATGTACTACAATCATTACTCATTTCGGTGTTTTCGTTGAAGACCTTATGAATGTGCTTACAGTTGCTCTTCAGTTAGGCTTCTATATTTCAGGTATTTTCTACTCAATTGAAACAAGAATATTACCAAAGAACGAAATCATAGGTAATATTCTTATCCACTGTAACCCGATAGCACTTATTATGACAGATATGCGAAATGTGTTGCTCTATAACAAAGAACCACACTATATTTCACTCCTTATATGGGCAGTAGTCTCAATTATTGTTGCTATAATCGGTGTAAGAACAATTTACAAGCACGAAAATACTTATGTTAAGATTATATAAGCTGAGGAGGGACACTAAATGAACGAAACTGCAATTTCAGTAAAAGACGTAAAAATCAGATACCGTATGATGAACAAGGTTTCATTCTTCAGAGCTTTGGTATCTCGTTCAACATATTCAAAAACAAAATATTTTGAAGCAGTCAAGGGTGTGTCCTTCGAAGTACCTAAAGGACAGATTTTAGGTATCGTAGGAAAAAACGGTAGCGGTAAATCAACGCTTCTTCGTGCAATTGCCGGTATCTTTTCTCCTGACGAGGGTACAATCGATCTTCACGGAAACACTATCTCCCTTCTTTCAATCGGTGTAGGTTTCCAGAATGCACTTTCAGGTCGTGAAAACATTTACCTTTCAGGTATGCTCTTGGGCTTTTCCCGTGAATTTATTGATGAAAAACTTGAGGAAATCATTGAATTTTCCGAACTTGGTGATTTCATTGACCGCCCTGTAAAATCATATTCAAGTGGTATGTATTCAAAACTTGCATTTTCAATTACAGCAATTTTAGAGACTGATATTATGCTCATCGACGAGGTTTTATCAGTTGGTGATGCCAAGTTCAAGAAAAAAAGTTATGCAAAAATGAAGGAACTGATTTCCAATGATGACAGAACTGTATTGATTGTTTCTCACAGCTCTGACACTATCAGAAGCCTTTGTGACAACGTTCTTTGGATTCACGACGGTGAAATGAGAATGTATGGTACAACGGATGAAGTCCTTCCAAAATATGATGAATTTATGAAATAAGCTATGAATACTTTAAACAATAAACCAATAGATTTCGTTATGATATGGGTCGACGGTAGTGACCCTGAATGGCGTAAGGAAAAATCTGAATATGACGGCTCCGTTATAACAACAGCCAATAGTGAAGTTCGTTACCGCGACTGGGATAATCTTCAATATTGGTTCCGAGGTGTTGAAAAATATGCTCCGTGGGTAAATAAAATTCATTTTGTTACCTGGGGACATCTTCCGCCATGGCTTGACACTACTAATCCGAAGCTTCATATTGTAAATCACAAGGACTATATTCCGGAAGAATATCTTCCCACTTTCAGTTCGCATACGATTGAATTAAATTTGCACAGAATTGAAGGCTTATCAGAGCAGTTTGTTTATTTCAACGACGATACCTTCTTAAACAGACCTGTAAGTCCTGAAGATTTCTTTAAAAATGGTCTTCCTTGCGATACAGCAGCAGTACACTGTATTTACTTTGCTGACGACAGTGCCGGACATTTCCATGGTTCGGATATTGAGATTATCAATGATAACTTCAACAAGCGTCTTTGCATGAAACGGGATTGGAAAAAATGGTTCAATCCTAAAAACGGCTTGAAAAATGTTGTCCGTACTGCACTTCTTTACCCCTGGCCATGGTTCCCGGGAATGTATTGTCAGCATACTCCAAACAGTTTTCTCAAATCTACGTTTGAAACAGTATGGGACAAGGCTTATGACACTCTTCACAAAACATGTCAACACAAATTCCGCAAAAAAAGTGATGTTAACCAATGGGTTATGAAATATTGGCAGATGGCAGAAGGCAAGTTCTGTGTAAGAGACGCTTCTTTTGCCCAGTGCTATCATATTGACAATGAAATGTTTAAGGATTTGTGTAAAGAATTAGAAGCGAAAACACATTCTCTTATCTGTATAAATGACACAATAAACACAGAAAATTTCGAAGAAAAAAAACGCATTGTAATAGATGCTTTCCAACGCAATTTCCCGGAAAAATCATCGTTTGAAAAGTGAAAAGAGGATTTTTATGAAACCTGATATGAGCAAACCAATAGACTTCGTTATGATATGGGTTGACGGCAGTGACCCTGAATGGCGTAAAGAAAAAGCACAGTACAACGGAAGCGTTGTTACAAGTTCAAACAGCGAAGTCCGTTATCGTGACTGGGATAATCTTCAATATTGGTTTAGAGCTGTTGAAAAATATGCTCCATGGGTAAATAAAATTCACTTTGTTACTTGGGGACATCTTCCACCATGGCTTGATACAACTAATCCAAAGCTTCATATTGTAAATCATAAGGACTATATTCCTGAGGAGTATCTTCCTACATTCAGTTCACATACAATTGAATTAAACTTACACCGAATTGAAGGTCTCAGTGAACAATTTGTTTATTTCAATGACGACATTTTCCTTAACAAACCCGTAAAACCTGAAGATTTCTTTAAAGATGGTCTTCCTCTTGATGTTGGTGCAATAAACTGTATTTATTTTGGCAAGGACAGCGCAGGATTTTTCCACGCTGCCGACCTTGTGATTATCAATTCTCATTTCAAGAAAAAGCAAGTAATGAAAAAAGATTGGAAAAAGTGGTACCATCCTAAAAATGGATATATGAATGTTACAAAAAATGTTCTTCTTTATCCTTGGCTCTGGTTTCCAGGCTTCTATAACCAGCACGTTTCAAATAACTTCTTAAAATCAACCTTCGAAAAGGTGTGGGAAGAAGAATACGAAACTCTTCACGAAACCTGTTTACACAAATTCCGTAAAAACGGTGACGTTAACCAATGGGTTATGAAATATTGGCAGTTGGCTGACGGTAAATTCAATGTGCGTCGCGGTGATTTCGCTTTCTGCTATCACGTTAAAAACAAAAATTTCCGTCGTCTCTGTGACGATTTGAAAAATCCTGAGCATTCAATTGTTTGCATAAATGACAATGCAAAAACAGATGACTTTGAGGAAAAGAAGCAAACAATAGTTAATATTTTCGAGGCTAAGTTTCCGGAAAAATCATCATTTGAAAAATAACAATTAAAGGGAAAAAGGGTATGGCAAATTACAAATATAAATTTTCTATCGTTTCTGCGGTGTATAATGTTGAAGAATTTGTTGCAGAAACAATTGACAGCCTTATTGAACAGGATATCGGATTCCAAAACATCCAGCTTATCCTTGTTGACGACGGCTCTCCTGACAACAGCGGAAAAATTTGTGATGAATACGCAAAAAAATATCCTGATAATATCATCGTTATCCACAAGGAAAACGGTGGTGTTTCCTCTGCACGAAACACAGGACTTGACCATGTTGAAGGTAAATATGTAAACTTTATTGACTCAGATGATAAGTTTACTCCTTCCACATTATCATGTGTATGGAATTTCTTTGAAGCAAATTATGATAAAACCGATATTGCAGGTGTTCCGTTAAGATATTTTGATGGCAAAACAGGTAATCATATTCTGAATTTCAAGTTCGCAAAAACAAAAGTTGTTGACCTTAATGAGGACTTCGATTATGTTCACCTTTCCGCTGCAAGCTCGTTTATTAAAGCTGATGTTATAAAAGATAAACGCTTTAATTGTGAGTTGGCCTATGGTGAGGACGGTTTGTTCGTTCAGGAGATTCTCCTTGATAAACAGACATTGGGTGTTGTAAGCGAAGCAGAATATATGTATCGTTCCAGAGCAACCTCTGCCATTAATAATTCCCTTAAAAACCCGAAATGGTACACCGCCACTGTTGAAAATTTTCACCTTGCTCTTATCAACAAGTGTAAGAACGAGCTCGGATATATACCTCGTTTTACACAATATGCCATTATGTATGATATGCAATGGCGAGTAAAGGTTCCTGATGTTGATACAGAAGTCATCACTCCTGAAGAAAAAGATTTGTACCTTGATATGCTTGCACAAATAATGAGCAATATTGACGATGATATTGTTATGGCACAGAAAAACATTTCAAGAGAATACAAATTTTCTGCCCTTAATATCAAGTACAAAAAATTACCAGAAATCGTTAAGACAAAAGATAATATTCATCTTATTTACGAAGGAAATCCGACTTTCCAGGCTTCTAATTTTACTGCACGAATTGAATTTGTAAAAGTAAAAGATAATACTCTTATTATTGACGGTCACTATCTTGTTTTTGATTTGCCATTTGAAAATTTAAAAATCAAGGCAATTACTGAAACCGGTGAATACATTGCCGAACGAGTTCACCGAGATTCCTTCGTGTCCTCATTGGGTAACCCCATCCAAAGGTCAGAAGGCTTCATTTTAAAAATACCTTTAAAAGAAAATACCGATGTTTTATCTGTAAAACTGGCGCTTGAAATTGACGATATTACTATACTTACACAAAGATATTCATACAGATATTTTTCACCTATTACAAACTCATTTATAGGTTCGTATTACAATACCAACGGTTGGATTCTCTCTGTTCTGAAAAAAAGAATTGTTGTTCAGAAAAAGACATTTGTAAGACTTTGTCGAAAGAGAATCAAGCTTATGGCAGCACTTCTTACAAGAAAGAATTTCAGAAGCAAGGAAGCTGCTTTTTCAAGATTTATTCTTCCTATTGTCAAATTTTTCAAGAAAAAACCTGTGTGGTTAATCTCTGACCGTGGTGAAAAAGCCGGCGACAACGGTGAGGCGTTTTTCCGATATATGGTCAAAGAGCATCCTGAAATCGATGCACGTTTTGTTATAAGAAATGACTGTGCTGATTTTAAAAGGCTCAAAAAAATCGGCCCGGTTGTTGCAAAGGGAACATATAAAAACAGATTACTTATACTTTTGAGCGAATGTATTCTCACAAGCCAGTTAGGTAACGATTCCTATGACCAATTTGGCACTTTCCGCTCATACTATAAGGACCTTCTTGCTGAAAAGAATGTTGTTTTCCTTCAGCACGGTGTTATTAAATATAATTTTGCAAGCTGGCTTAACCGATACAACAAAAACATTTTCGGTTTTGTCACTTCTGCCCACGGTGAATGGAAATCTATTGTTGAGGAAGGATACCATTACACTGAAAAAGAAGTATGGCTTACAGGCCTTCCACGTTGGGACAGACTTTATGAGGATTCAGAACGAAGAATCACAATTATGCCAACCTGGAGAAAATACTTAACAAAAGGTAGAAACCCAGCAACAGGCGGATGGCATCTTATTCCTGATTTTCAGGAAAGCAGATATTTTACATATTACAACAGTCTGCTTAATGACGAAAAGCTACTATCTGCCGCTAAAAAATATGGTTATAAAATCAGCTTTTTACCACATCCTAATATTCAGCCACATATTTCTTTGTTTACAAAGCATCCCGATGTGGACTTTTTCGCAGAAGATGTTTCATACACAGATATTTATGCTCATAGTGATTTAGTTGTTACAGACTATTCATCTGCTGTATTCGACTTTGCATATATGAGAAAACCTTTAGTGTATAATTTCTTTGATGCGGACGAATTCTATGCAGGTGGTCACACATCAAGCGGTGGTTATTTTGACGATGTAAGAGATAGCTTTGGCGAAGTTGAATATGACCTTGAGTCAACCGTCAACCGTATTATTGAATATATGGAAAATGGCTGTCAGTTAAAGGATGTTTATCGCGAAAAAATCGATAAATTCTTCGCATATAATGATAAAAACAACTGTCAGAGAGTCTATGATAAAGTTATGGAAAATAAATAAGGGTGATTTCTGATGATTTTTGATACACTTGATAACATAAAAAATTATGAGGGTCTGGGCAGGGTTTACACTGCACTTGAGTTTCTTAGTAAAACGGACTTTACAAAAATAGAATTAGGCAGATATGAGCTTTGCGGTGATGATATTTTCTATATGGTCCAACAATACGAAACTGACCCTGACAAAACAATTTCAGAAGCTCATAAAAAATACATTGATATTCAGTTTATGGTTAAAGGTGAAGAAATCATTGGGGTCGCACCGTTCTCCTGTGAAAAAACAGAAACAGAAGCTAAACCGGAAAATGATGTTTGGTTTTATGAATGTAAAACAGAGCCACTGACTCTTATTGAAAATAACTTTATGGTTCTTTATCCCAATGACCTGCATTGTCCGGGTGTTGCAGTAAATGAACCGTTATCCTGTCTTAAGGTTGTTGTAAAGGTTAAGGTATAGTTATGACAAAAGGTATGGAATCATTAAATCAGCTTTACAGAATCGGTTGCGGACCATCAAGTTCACATACTATGGGTCCTGAAAAGGCTTGTATCCTTTTTAAAGAAAATAATCAGGACGCTGATGAATTCAAAGCCATTCTCTACGGTTCACTTGCAAAGACAGGCAAGGGACACTGTACTGACACCGTTATCGAAAGTACATTATCGCCTATCCCATGTAAAGTGGAATTTGACTATGAAAACACAAATATTGAACATCCGAACACTATGGATTTGTTTGCATATAAAAATGGTGAACAGATTGATTTTATCCGTATTTTCAGTGTGGGTGGTGGCAGAATTGAATTTAACGGCAATTCCTCTGCAAAAGAGCCTATCGTATATGAATTAAGTACATTTTCAGAAATCAAAAATTATTGTAAAGAGAAGAAATATCGTTTTTGGCAATACGTCCACGAGGTTGAGGGTGAATATATTTGGGACTACCTTGCAGAAGTGTGGAAAACAATGAAAAATGCCATTGAAACAGGCATTGAAGATGAGGGTATTCTCCCCGGTGGACTTGAAGTTCAGAAAAAGGCTAAATACCTCTACAATATGGAACATATCGGTGAAAGTGCCGAAACAAGAGAAAACAGAGAGGTTTGCTCTTATGCTTTTGCGGTAAGTGAGCAAAACGCGTCAGGTCATAGAATTGTTACTGCTCCTACTTGTGGCGCTGCAGGTGTGCTTCCTGCTGTGCTTTACTACATGCAATTAAAACACGGTTATACTGACCGTCAGATTTTACAGGCACTTGCAACAGGTGGTCTTATCGGCAACCTCGTTAAAACAACTGCATCTATTTCAGGTGCTGAATGTGGTTGTCAGGCTGAAATCGGTACAGCCTGTGCTATGGCTGCAGCTGCTCTCGGTGAGCTCTTCGGACTTAAAAGAGGTAAAATCGAATATGCCGCTGAAATTGCAATTGAGCATCATTTAGGTCTTACCTGCGACCCTATCTGTGGTCTTGTACAGATTCCTTGTATAGAACGAAATGCTGTTGCTGCAATGAGAGCAATTAATGCAGTTAACCTTGCAAGTTTCTTAAGTGAAACAAGAAAAATATCACTTGACAATGTTATTACAACTATGAAGAAAACCGGTATGGATATTCACGCTGCATATCGCGAAACAAGCGAGGGCGGACTTGCTACTCTTGATATATAGGAGAACACTATGGCATATTTGTTTGTACACTTTAAAGAAAAATATACACCTGACGGTGAGCAAGTTTATTTCAGTATCAGCCGCGACGGATTCAATTGGGAAAAGGTTAACGACGGAAATCCTATTTTAACTGCACAACTCGGTGAAAAAGGTTGTCGTGACATTGAAATTGTAAGATATCGTGACGGAAGTTTTGTAATTCTCACAACTGATTTATGTGTTGCAAACCGTTATGACGAAAATCTGCAATTAGATTGGTCAAACATCAATCGTACAGGCAGTAAAAGTCTTCGTATGTGGAAAACGAAGGACCTTGTGAATTTCAGCGAGGAAAAGCTCGTTTACTTTGGTCGAGATGATTTTGGTTGTATGTGGGCTCCTGAGGTTTTCTATGACGAAATCAACGACGAATATCTTGTTCATTGGGGCTCAACTGTGGCAGAAGATGATTATAAGCATATGTCAATTTATTGCTCAACCACAAAGGATTTTGAAACATTTACAGAGCCAAAGCTTTTCTTTACAAAGGATAATGAAATTCTTGATACTCACATAAGAAAAATTGACGGTATCTACCATATGTTTTACAAAAATGCACACAATCCGTCAATGAATATGCATGCAACATCCGATAATCTTTACGGACCATATAAACACGACAAAAATTTTGAAGAATATATGGAAAATGAAGTTGAAAAAGCAGGCTCTTATGAAGCCGGAACAAGCTTCACATTGCCTGACGGAAGATGGTGTATCCTCTTCGATTTCTTTGGATGTGAAAAAGAAAAAATGGGATATATTCCATTCATCTCATCAAAGCCCGGTGATATGAATGTTACCCGTTGCCCTGATTTATTCAAATTCCCATACGGATTCAAGCATGGTGGTGTAATTGAAATCACAGATGAGGAATATGAAAGACTTAAAAACATGTAAAAAATAACCGTAGGAACCCCTACGGTTTTATTTTATTCTGATTTATTCTTGACTTGTGTATCCAACCATTCTATAATGTCGGCAAAAACCTCGTCACGATTTGTTTCGTTAAGAATTTCGTGACGGGCACCTTCATACATTTTTTTAGAAACATTATGGTGTCCTGTCTGTTTAAGTATTTCATAAACCTGATTAACGCCTTTTCCGTAATCACCCACAGGGTCCATAGTCCCTGCTACAAGAAAAACCGGAAAATCTTTTGGTATTCTGCTATACCAATCAGGTGACGAAACCTCTTTAAGCGTCATAAACAAGGCTTTCATTCCGCTAACAGTATATTTATATCCGCACAATTCGTCGGCAATATACTTATCCACTTCTGCTTCATCGCGGGTTGCCCAGTCGCATTTTGTTCGTTTTTCTGTCTTTTTGTTATATGAGCCAAACGCCATTGAAGCCAGAAATGCAGAACAATATCTGTCACCCTTTAACTTTATCATAGTATTCGCAAGGAACAAACCGAAGTCCAGCATAGGATTTCTGCCACTTGTTGCGCTATAAACAACACCATCAATAAAACTTTTGTATTTAGCAGTGTATTTTCTTGCAATAAGGCTACCCATACCATGACCAAACACAAAAAACGGCAAGTCGGGATATTCCGTCTTCGCAATATCCGTTAAAAGCTTCATGTCATCGATAAAAGCTTCTTCACCGTTTTCACCAAAATAACCAAGCATTTTCTTGTCAGTAACGGATAAACCATGACCCACGTGGTCGTTTAAGAAAACAACATATCCAGCTTTGCACAATTCCTTTGCGAAACGAATATATCGGGTTGAATGCTCCGCCATACCATGGGAAATCTGCACCACGCCTTTTATTTTACTCTCATCATTCGGAGCAATGCATTGTGCATATATATCACACAATCCTGAAACAGATTGAAAACTATATTGTTTAGTTGAAAAACTCAAGGAAAACACCTTCTAAAACTCAATTTGCATTTTGATTATACACAAAAAGCAATTGTTTCGCAAGTCACAAATCAGCTACATATTATTCTGCATAATTTTATAAACAAAGAATTGAAAAATATGATTTCCTGTGATAAAATAAAAGCGATTCGAGGAATTAGCGCAGTTGGGGGCGCAAAACGAAAACCACAAAAAACTTAATAAATAAATTACTCAGTGTGTCCTTATATGGGGGCGTAGCTCAGCTGGGAGAGCGCTTGAATGGCATTCAAGAGGTCAAGAGTTCGATCCTCTCCGTCTCCACCACAGCACACTGAGTAATTATTTTTTATCACTTTTAGAGTAGATGTTTTTGTTTTATAACATTTTAGATAAATCGATTTCTCCTAAGTACAGTATTCAAGCGCAAAATCGAGCCATAGCAACCACTTCTTAAAAGATTAACCGAGCAGAGCCTAAAACTCTGCTCGGTCTTTTTTACTTCACCTTATCAATACCCACCGTAAACTACTCAAAATCAATATTAAACTTCACATTTTTAATTTCTGATTAGCTCTAAAACCTGGTTTATATTTTTCTTGCCGAATGACACATTATGGTCATTTATAACTAAACATGGAACACTCATTACATTATATTTTTTCTTCAATTCTTCAAAATGCTGAATGTCATAGACTTCGGCACGGATATTTTCATTAAGTGTTGCTATATGCTGACAAGCAATAACCAAATTAGGACACATTGTACAGGATAATGATACCAAGATTTTCATATCTACGGGACTTTTTATATTTTTAATTTCTTGCTCAGTCTGTTCGTCAATTTGTTGTCCCGGTCCCGCAGCATTGTAAAGTCCAAGGATAGAAAAAGAAAACACTCCATTTACCAAGAATATCTTCTTTTGAAACAGTCTTAAAATCATTTTCGTGATATGCATAGGTTTTGAAATCGGAAACTTCCTTGTTTATAATTGACATTGTAAAACTCCTTATTATTTTTACGCTTTCCAAAGACTATGCAGATTGCAAAAAGCATAGACTGCCTTAACTTTGTCACCTTTTGATAATGAGAAAGAAATCTTAGGTGCTGTGTTTGGCTTTAATTTCTTTAATTGAATTCCATTTTCACTCTCTATACACACCCACTCAATATAGTGTTCCGGAGTCATAGGGTGCTCTATTTTTCCCACAGAAACATTAACTGTTTCTCCGTTCACATTATAGACAGGCACGTGTTTTTCTTGTGCACCATCACTCGTACCGGGAAGTATCTCTTGCATCCTCTCACCACAGCATTTTATTGGAACACCACTGTCTTTTATCATAGCAACTAAACTTCCACAATGATTACAAATAAAAAATTGAACTTTCAATTTTATTTCTCCTTTCTGATAAAAGTATGCCCGAAAAAATATGATAAATTCACAATAAATCGGTAATACTATGAACAGATTGGAAGTGGCAAAATGGAAAATATTTTAAAAAAACCTCATATAAAAGGATTTACGCCTTATGCTCTTGCAGCTTTTCTTGTAGGATTGGTTGGTGGTTTTACATCTTTATTCAGCCCTGCCTTTGTCGAAGAGTTGAAGCTTCCCTATAACAATACTACATGGACTGCACTTGCTATGGCAATGTCAGCTGCTGCCTTTGCGCCCGTTTTGGGAAAATTGGGTGATATGATAGGCCGAAGAATAACATTGTTAATCGGAATATTCGTTTTTATGCTTGGTAACATTCAGACTGCAATGGCTCCTTCATTACTGTTTATGCTTATTGCTCGCTTTATCGTCGGTATCGGGTCAGCGGCTGTTGCACCGGTTGTAATATCTTATATTGTCACGGAATTTCCTCAAGATAAAATTGCAAAAGGGTTTGCTCTTTATATGTTCATATCAAGCATTTCTGTAATTTTCGGTCCAACTATTGGTGGATTAATTATCGAATATTATAGTTGGCGCACAATGATCTGGGTGTGTGTTGTAATTTCGGTAATTGTATTTGTCCTTTGTCTTTTAACAAGCGATAAAAAAGCATCTGCAAAGAAGGAAATAAAGAATTTTGATGGTGTTGGTGCTGTTTTTATATTAGTTTTCTTCAGCCTGCTCCTTTGCATCCCGTCTTTCGGTCAGAATTTCGGATGGCAATCCGAACTTTTCCTTGTGGTGCTTATTTCAGCCGTCATATCAGGCATAGGTCTGTATATTTCAGAAAAAAAGGCATTGAATCCGATTCTTAAGTGGCATTTCATAAAAAGAAAAGCATTTATTCTTTCCGTACTTACTCTTTTTCTCACACAAGGACTTATGCAGGCAAATATGACTAACATTATAGTTTTTGTTAATTATACTCAACCACAAAATTCTGTTATATCTGGATATGCCATTTCCATTATGTATATTGGAATGTCTCTTGGTGCTGTTATTCTCGGCCCTCTTGCCGACCGTTATGAGCCTAAAAAAGTGCTTGTGGGCTCTCTTGTTCTTACAGGAATCGGTTGCGCTGTTATGCTTTTGTTTTCCGGAAACACATCTGTACTTTTACTTGCCGCTTCATTGGGAGTACTTGGATTCGGTCTCGGCGGAAACGGTACAATATTTATGAAGGTTGTGCTGTCCGGTGTATCTGCCAAAGACTCGGGTGCAGGCACGGGAACATACGGGCTTTTCCGTGACCTTGCAGCTCCTTTTGGAGTTGCTGTATTTGTACCACTGTACACTAACAGAGTAGCAACTCTCATCAATACAGGGACATCTGAAATTTCAGCTGCCATAAACTCAATAAAAATACTTGCTACAGTTGAAATTGTATGTGTTGCGGTCGGAATAATTACCGTACTTTTTCTGCCACAAATCTATAAAGACAAAAAAGGAGCAAAGATATGAAATTAAAGGACAAAGTTGTTTTAATCACTGCATCTACAAGGGGTATCGGTTTAGCTTGTGTTAAAGCCTGTGCAAAAGAGGGTGCTACGGTTTATATGGCGGCAAGAAATCTTGAACTTGCCAAAAAAGAAGCAGACAAACTTAACTTACAGGGCTGTATTGTTAAATATGTTTATAATGATGCAAGTAAACCGGAATCGTATATAACTATGACAGAAGATGTAATAAAGGATGTCGGACGAATTGATGTGCTTATAAATAATTTCGGAACATCCAATCCCGGTAAGGACCTTGATTTTTCAAATACCGATATTGATGTTTTTATGGATACCGTTAATATTAATCTCAGAAGTGTTTTTATGGCAAGTCAGCAAGCCGTTAAATATATGGCAAAGCAAGATGGAGGAAGTATTATAAATATTTCTTCTGTCGGAGGACTTGTTCCTGATATTTCACAAGTGTCTTACGGGACAAGCAAGGCGGCTATCAATTATCTTACAAAACTTATAGCAGTTCAGGAAGCCAAAAACAACATTCGTTGTAATGCAGTTCTTCCCGGAATGACTGCAACAGATGCCGTTGAGAAAAACCTGACAGGCGAATTCAGAAACCTATTCCTTCGTCATATACCCTTTAACAGAATGGGTAAACCTGAAGAAATTGCAGCAGCAGCTGTGTATTTTGCAAGTGATGAATCGGCATATACCACAGGGCAAATATTAACCGTATCCGGTGGCTTTGGCCTTGCCACGCCGTTATACGGAGACTTATCGGATAAACTAAACCGCAGATAATATCCGGTTTAGACAGCTATATGTCATACGAGTTGTTTGGGGTAAGTTTTCGCGTTTACCATAAAATCCGTAATCGTTGTGATTACGGATTTTTATTGTTTTATAGATTTATTGAAATCTTTTTTCTTTGTGTTATAATATTTGGTATAATATGAAAAAGGAGAAAATTTTATGAGCAAAACCGCAGCAAAGCCTCAGAATCCTTTGTGGCAGACAACGAAAACTGAAAGAAAAAGCTATTATTCATATTTCTTCGGACAAAATATGATTTACAACATGATAGCCGGATATCTTACAACATTCCTTCTTCTTATCGGCGTTGACCCTATTAAATCTGCAGCAGTTATGTTGGTAGTTAAGGTTTGGGATGCTGTTAACGATGCTATCTTTGGTGTTATTTTTGATAAAATTCAATTCAAGAGCAAGAAAAAGTATATTCCTTGGCTTAAAATCGCATGCGCACTTACACCGGCTGCAACAATTGCAATCTTTATTATCCCATCAGCAGCGAGTGAAACAGTTAAGCTTGTGTGGTTTGCATTGGCGTATATCATCTGGGATACTGCATACACCCTTTGCGATGTACCTGCTTTCGGTATCATCACTGCAATGACAAGTAATGTTGAAGAAAGAAATACAATTCTTTCTCTTAAAGGTATTACAGCAGGTGTCGGTACAGCTCTCACAACAGTTCTCGTAACTGTTCTTATCAGTGAATTTATCGGCTTGGGCTACGGTCCTGTTTCTATAGTTGTTGCAATTGTAGCTATGGCAACAATGCTCCCTATGATTAAACATTGTCAGGAAAGAAACAAGACCATTGACGAAGAACAGTTTACTGTCAGAAGAATGCTTAAATATGTTATCAGCAACAAGTATCTTCTTATCTACTATATCGGTTATATTTTCTATTCAGGTGCACAGACATATAATGCTTTACATATGATTACAGCATATTATATCTACAACAATTCCCTTGCATCACTTATTACAGGTACAGTTGCTGCCTTACCACAGCTCATTATGGCTCTTCTTGTTCCAAAAATCATCAGAAAAATGGATAAGACAAAGCTTTTCAGAATCAGTGCTCTTGCAACTATTCTTTTATCCTTCCTTATTCTTCCTACAAGAGAAAACTTCATTCTCTTCGTTATTACATTTATGCTTCGTTCCATTCCTCTCGGTATTATCGGCGTTCTTTCATTCACATTCACACCTGACTGTGCAGAATATGGTCAGTACACAACAGGTACAGAAGCAAAGGGTATCACATTTGCCATTCAGACCTTCGCAGTTAAACTTGCAGCTGCTATTTCAGGCTCAATGGGACTTGCGCTTCTCGGTTGGTTCGGCTTTAAGTCAGAGTTTGTAATTGATGGCGTAAAACAATCAGTAAGCAGCTTTGAAGACCTTTCAAGAATCAATGCTATTGCATTACAGACAAGCGAAGCACTTGACGGTCTTTGGTTCACATACAATGTTGTGCCTATCATCGGTCTTGTTATCGCATTGGTTATCTGGAGCTTCTACAAGCTCAACGATAAGGATGTACAGGTTATGGCGGACTGTAATGTTGGCAAAATCACAAAAGCAGAAGCAGAAAAGCAACTTTCAAGAAAATATTAATATTCTTCATTTTTATCAATAATAACAGAAACCAAGGTTTAGAAATGACCTTGGTTTTTGTTTTGTATACTTATAGTTAATTTTAACAAATCGGAGTTTATCGGGATGAATGCAGAGTGCAGAATTCAGAATGCAGAATTGTGGAGTGGGGGTGTCCGGTGGAGACCCGCACTTGTGACTACCCGTAAGTGTGCATCATATGTTCGGGAGGGCACGGAGACCCTCCCCTACAAGGTATTGTGTTCTCAATAAATTCCCCGACAAATTATAATTTACAACTATATATTATCGCATAAACAAGAAAATTTTGCATACTATATAAATAATGAAAAATTTATTGACAAAAATTCATTTTTTGTTATAATACCAATTGGAGACTCGGCTTTTGTGGAAAGTCTGACAGGGAGAACGCGTCACCGACTGAAAGCGCGTTTGAGATGAGTAGTAAGCTTTGGGAACACTCCAAGTGCAATACTAATTTAATAATTAAAAGAGGATATGCCTTGTGCGTATCAATGCGGGTGGCACCGCGGGTGAATGTTTGTTTACTCGTCCCGGGAATATTTTTATATTCCCGGTACTAATTTTTTATCTGGGAGATATTAGGAGGTATGGTCTATGTATAGAACGTTATTCTGTAACAGCATCTGTGATG
>JAZNTF010000095.1:0-4441 GCA_045591625.1 Candidatus Fimenecus sp. | reverse complement strand
ATATATCTTTTTAAGATATTCCTTTGATAAAGCGTCATCATTGTACGGTAATTTACCAACAATCAAATCAAGGTCAGTATAAGCAGTTTGTCCATCATAAAAATAAACACTCAAAATTATGTAAAGCTTATCCCCGTCTTTTGCAACTACTTCCCTGTCAATTACAAAACCATTGTCAAAAAGAGTCTTTCTCAATTCTTCAACATGAGTCATAGGCTGTAAAATCAGATGAATTTCTTCATTTTTAAGCCATTGGGTGCGTTCAATAAATGAAGAAATTAAGAGGCCACCCATACCGGCAACTGCAATTTCCTCTACTTCATTTTCACTGAAATTATCAAGTCCGTCTGAAAGTCTTAATTCAATATTGTCAGAATAGCCGTATGAAACAACAGCTTCTTTAGCATTTTCAAGAGGTCCGACTCTTAAATCAGCAGCAATTCCCCTATTAATAATTCCATTTTCAACTAAATATACAGGCAGATATGCATGGTCTGTACCAATATCTGCAAATACCTTACCTTTACGGACTAAATCGGCAATTGCCATAAGTCTGTTATCAAGCTTCATACAACTCACCTTACTTTTTAAAAATCCCCCTATTATTTATAGGAGGACTTTTACTTTAATTATTTATCTGCATTTTCCTTGAGGAACTGGTTAATACCGTCAACAAACTCATCAGGGTCAACACCGTGAACCATACAAGCCTGTTCAACAGTTTCTCCTCTTGCAGAAGGGCAACCGAGACAATGCATACCAAGGCTTAAAAAGAAAGGAACTGTTTCTCTTGCATTATCAAGGATTTCACCGATATTCATATCTTTTGTAACTTGAAACATTTCTTATTCTCCTTTAACAACTGCAACCGTAATCTTTTTATCGTTAATTGTAAATTCTGTTGAATAGTCAGCATCGAAGCTTTCATTAATAACAACCTTATCAGCAAGAAGCTCTGTTGCGATGTAATCAAGCTTTTCAGTAAGAGCGTTTACAACAAATTCATCATCAACTGAAATTGAAGCATTGATTCTCTGTTCAACCTGATATCCTGCATCCTTACGAGCAACCTGACACTGACGGATGATATCACGAACAACGCCTTCTTTAAGAAGTTCATCAGTAAGAACAATATCAAGTGCTACAACGCTGCTTTCAGCAAATTCAGCAGAGACAACACCGTCTTTAGTCTTTGACTGTACAGCAAAAATTGAAGAATCGAACTTTTCGTCCCAGCCCGGAACTGACACTTCACCACCGGCAATAACAGAAGCTGTAAGTGCTTTCATTTCGTCAGCTGAAAGTGATTCAAGTGTCTGTTTCATTTTATTAACATTCTGCTTAAGAACTGCACCTGCAACCTTGAAATTAACTGCAAGGAACTGGTCATTAAGAATATTAATATCATCAATGTATTCAACTGATTTAATGTTAAGCTCATCAAGAATATTCTTCTCAAATGTCTTGATTTTATTCGCTTTATCAGCGTCACAGCAAACGAAGAGCTTAGCAAGTGGCTGACGAACCTTAATCTGCTGTTCATTACGAAGTCTCATTGCTGTTGCAATAACTTCACGGACAAGAGCAGTCTGTTCAATAACACCGTCATCTTCAACGCCCTCAATTTCTGTTGGCCAATCGCTGAGGTGAACTGATTCAGCAACTGTTGAGTCACATTTTCTGATGAGGTTCTGCCAGATGTAGTCTGTCATAAACGGAATTACAGGAGCCATTGTCTGAACACAAACCTTAAGAGCATTAAAGAGTGTCCAGTAAGCAACCATCTTATCATCCTGGTCCTCTGTTTTCCAGAAGCGACGACGGTTTGCTCTAATATACCAGTTAGAAATATCATCAACGAAAACTTCAAAATCCTTAATAAGTGCAGATGACTTATATTCATCCATTGAAGCAGTTGCTTTCTTGAGATATTCGTTTGTTCTTACAACAAGCCACTTATCAATTGGAGTTAATGCCCCAAAATCAACCTTATAATCAGCAAAGTTTGGTTTATCAAGCTGTGCATATGTATCAAAGAATGTATAAATATTCCAGAAACCGAGCATCTTTCTTCTTGCTTCATCACCAAGGTTATAACCGAAACGAACGTCGTTTGTATTTGGTGCACTACCATAAAGATAACGTACAGTATCTGCACCAATTTTCTCAGCAGCCTCGTCAAACTTAATCATAAAGCCTGTCTTTGAGAATTTTGAACCGTCTTCAGCAACAACCATACCATTAGTAACAACTCTTTCGTATGGTGCACGACCTACAAGAACAGTACTCATAAAGAGCATTGAGTAGAACCAGAGTCTAACCTGTTCATGCATTTCTGTTACCCATTCTGCAGGGAAATTCTTTTCCCAAGCTTCACGATCTGTGAAGTAACCAAGTGTTGAGAACGGAACGATACCAGCATCAAGCCAAACGTCACCAATATCAGAAACTCGAGAAACTTCCTTACCACAATGAGGACACTTAATCTTAACTTCATCAACCCAAGGTCTGTGAAGTTCAGGAAGAGCATCAACCTGTGCAGGGTCAACTGCATTTTCACGAAGTTCATCCTTTGAACCAATTACTGTAATGTGACCACAGCTACATGGATAGAAAGGAAGTGGCATACCGTAATAACGCTTACGAGAAATGTTCCAGTCACCCATATTAGTAAGCCAGTCATTCATACGCTTACCGTTTGATGCAGGCTCCCATTTAACTGAATTTGCACATTCAATAAGTTTAGGTTTGATTTCACTTGTCTTGATGTACCAAGCAGGAACAAGACGGAAAACGATTTCGCTCTTACATCTCCAGCATACAGGATAGCTGTGTTCATGTGGTTCAACCTTATAAAGCTTATTCTGTTCATCAAGCTTTGCGAATACTTCATCAGCAATTGTGTGGCTATCTTTACCAGTCATAAAGCCGAAGCCTTCAAGATAAATACCCATATCGTCGATAGGCATAACCTTTGGAAGACCAAGTCTTTCACCAAGCTCAAAGTCTTCGATACCGCAACCCGGAGCAATGTGAACAACGCCTGTACCTTCGTCAGCAGCAACGTCTTCCCAAGCTACGATTTTATGTTCAAAGCCCAGCTGTGCTTCTAAATCAGCAAAGCAAGTTTCATAATGATAACCTACAAGCTCTTCACCCTTAAGTGCACGGATAACTTCAACCTTATCGTCACCAAGGTATTTAATAGCATTTTTAGCAAGAATCAGAGTCTTCTCATCACTCTTGATTTTAACTTCAACGTAGTCAATTTCAGGATTAACTGCCAAAGCTACGTTTGAAGAAAGAGTCCAAGGAGTAGTTGTCCAAACAAGAATTTTTGAATCAATTTCTTCAATAGGAAGTTTGAAGAAAACTGAGTTATGAGTCATCATCTTATATGAACCTGTCATTTCATGCTCAGAAAGAGATGTACCACAACGAGGACACCAAGGCATTGGCTTATATTCGCGCTGAATCCAACCGTGATTATCACATTCCTTTAAGAAATGCCAGATACCCTGAATGTTAAGGTCAGTATTTGTATAGTATGAATTATCCCAATCCATCCACATACCGAGTCTCTTTGACTGTTCTGTAATGATACCTGAGAAATGCTTAACTCTGTCAACACACTGACGAGTAAACTTGTCCATACCGTAATTTTCGATATCCTTTTTTGTTTTAAAGCCAAGCTGTTTTTCAACTTCAACTTCAACCCAGAGACCCTGAGAGTCAAAACCGTTCTGACGACGGCAATCGTAACCTCTCATTGACTTATAACGGATAAAAGTATCCTTTGTACTTCTACCCCAAGCATGGTGAATACCCATTGGGTTATTTGCTGTAATAGGACCGTCAAGGAAACGGAACATTTTCTTACCCTTGTTTTTTTCAACGAGCTTTTCATAAAACTTTTCTTTTTCCCAAAGCTCCATCACTTCGTGTTCGAGCTCGACAAAGAGATTTTTTTCGTCTGCCACTATATTGTCCACCTTTCAAGTGTTATATATACATATTTAAACAGAATATATTATACACTAAAAGTACGAAAATTCAAGAGATTTATGGAAAATAATAAATATTTATAATTATTTATTCAGATATTTTTCTTTCGTTGCAAGACCACCACGAATATGACGCTCTTCTTTGTTGATATCAAGAACTTTTCTTACTTCTTTATACAAACTTGGATTAACTCTTGATAATCTTTTAGATACATCCATATGTACAGTACTTTTGCTAACACCAAACACTTTTGCAGTAGCCCTTACTGTTGAATTGTTTTCAACTATATATTCACCTAATAACAATGCTCGTTTATCAACTAAATCATTCAAAACAAACCCTCCGTTTCTCATAAATTAATATGAAACGAAGGGTGTAAATATTCTTGCAATAAAATAAAGTCCGACGGGATTTTTGGTCCTGTCGGCTTCGATTT
>JAZNTF010000094.1:0-7421 GCA_045591625.1 Candidatus Fimenecus sp. | reverse complement strand
CCTTACTCTGAACACCATTTACGAATGCAGCAGACATTTCACCGGCAAGAACACCGTCTTCTGAGAAATATTCAAAGTTACGACCGCAAAGTGGTGAACGCTTGATATTAGTACCAGGTCCTAAAAGAACAGATACCTTTTCCTTTAAGCATTCTTCACCAAGTGCTTCACCCATTTTATAAATGAGGTCTGTATCCCATGAACAAGCAGTTGCAGAAGCTGTTGGGAAACAGATTGCAGGAACACCTTTCAAAAGATTTGTTTCACCCTTTGGTGTGTCACCCGGGTCACCCTTTTTACGGATACCGTGAGGTCCGTCGTTAAGGCTGAATGATTTAATACCAAGTCTTTCAACAGGCTGTGAGTGCCAGTAGTCAAGACCGTCGCACATACTTGCTTTTTCTTCAAGTGTCATCTGTGCAATAATATCAGCATGTTTAAGAGCCATTTCCATAATCCCCCTAAAATATATTGTATATTATTTTAATACCATTTTATATAATACAATAAATTGGTAATTGTTGCAAGTGTTTATTCTTCACTTTCTTCTTGCAATCCGTCAAATAAAAGCTTATCAGCAGTAGGTGCGTCAATTTCTTCGATATTTTTAAGCTTTCTGCGGATATAAAGGTTCTTTCTTTCAGCATCCTCAAGTGTTTTACCTGCTTCGTCAACCTTTTTCTTTGCCTTTGCAAGCAAGTCACCGAATTTTTCATACTGAGCCTTTGCAGCGCCGAGGATTTCGCGTACTTCATTTGCTTTCTCGTTAATTGCAATTGTCTTAAAGCCCATTGAAAGGGAGTTGAGAAGTGCGGTAATTGTTGATGGTCCTGCAATCATAACATTATAGTCGTTCTGAATTTTTTCAGGAAGCCCTGTACGTGAAGAGGCAATTTCTGCATAAAGACCTTCTGTTGCAAGATACATAATAGCAAAAGGTGTAGTGTTTGGAACGTGAATGTACTTTGCAATTGACTTTGCTTCACCTAAAACTCGTGCTTCAAGTTCTTTTCGTGCAAGCTTTACCGCATCCGCATCTGCTCTGTCAGCAGCGTCACAAAGTCGAACATAGTCTTCCATAGGAAATTTAGAGTCAACAGGAAGCAAAATATCCATTCCGTCCTTTTCGCTTGATGGAATACGGATTGCAAATTCAACTCGGTCAAGTGAATTCGGAACAGTAGCCACATTCTTTTCGAACATATTAGGAATTGTCTGATTCAGAATACCTTCAAGTTGAACCTCAGCCCAAGTACCACGAGCCTTAACATTAGTAAGAACTCTGTTTAAGGCAGTAACATTCTCAGTAACACCTGTTGAAAGCTTTTGCATTTCTCCAAGGGATTTATAAAGATTTTCAAGTTGGTCAGAAACTGTTTTAAATGAAGAGTTGAGTCTTGTTGTAAGGGTAGCAGTAAGCTTTTCGTCAACAGTAACACGCATTTCTTCAAGCTTCTTTTCATTTGATTCTTGCATCTTTGTGATGGAATCCTCAAGAGTTTTGTTTTGTTTTTCACTCTGCTGAGCATTCTTTTCACTCATTGAAACAAGCATTTCATTCATCTTTTCACGATGCTCAAAATTACCCTTATTCATATTGTCAATACGAAGATTCATATCATCAAGACTTTTCTTCACATCTTCACGGATTTCCTTATTAGAGTTTTGATTTTCAACACGGATTCTGTGAAATTCATCACCCATATTTTTGTTTATGTAATCAAGCTTTTGTTCAAGTGAATTGTTGCTCTTATTGTTTTTTGAATTTTTAAGAACAATAATCATAATTACAATTGAAATAATTGATAAGAAAATAGAAATCATCAATAAAATATCGTTCTGTGGCATAGTGTCCTCCTAGGTGTTATAAATATTATAATATATTATACCAAATAAATATAACAAAAGATAGTTTTTTATTAAATTTAATCCATACAAATATTAAAGCGTGATAACCGTTTTGGCTATCACGCGATTTTTATAAGTATTTATTCAATTTTGTCTTCTTGATTACATTGTATAACGGTAATCCAAGTCCATAGCACATAAAAATTTGTCCTACAGCAATCTGAAGTGAATTGATGAAGAATGCTTGCCACTTAAAGCCTTCCGGCATAAATATGGTGATTTCAGCTCCTACGATGATTGCGTTAGTTAATACAGGAAAAAGGGGAGAGAGCCAAGGAATTTTCTTGAATGTGATTTTCCTTGTGCTATAGGATAAAACGGCTGCAAGAAATGTTGCAAATGTACCGCATACAATGTCGATGATGCCGTAAGGACTTGTAATATTTCCTAAAATACATCCCACGGTAAGTCCGGGAATTGCAGAAGGGGTAATGCAGGCCAGAATTGTCAAAGCTTCTGAAAACCTGAATTGAATCGGGCCATAGGCTAAATTCAGAATACCTGCAACATAGGTAAGCCCTGCATAAAGTGCTGCAATTACAGCCGATTTTACTACAAATACTGTTTTTTTGTTATTCATTTTTAATCACTCCATAGTTTTATTTAGTGTCAGGATGGTTTCGAACTGACATTTTTATAATTTTTTACTTTTCATCAGAATTTTCTTCTGAATTATTCTTTTTTAATCTTAATTTTTTTAAGCTGCTTTTAAGAATAGTCTTAGGTTTTGTTAAAACACTGTCCGTGGCAGAAGGAAAAATGTTTCTTAATGCTTTTAACATAAAATTTCTTGTTTCGGGGTCCATATCCTTAAGTGTATCGATGAACAATGCACCATTACCCTTAAGGTTTTCACTCCAATCAATGAAGCTTTCAGCATTTTGCTCGTTCGTTGCAGCAATAATATCAAACATTCCTTCAATGAAAATTTCACGCTGTTCTGGGGTAAAACTGCTAACCCATTCTTTGAATGTGCTGTTAATTAATTTTGCTTTTGTGTGTATTTTTTCACCGTTTACAAAATCATTATCTTCAATAATCCACATAAACGGACTGTGTTGATGGAATCCTTCGCCCTCACTTTTTACAATACGATATGTATCTGTATCGTTGAGTAACATACCAATCATTGATTCTTCAGGAACAAATTTAACAATTATATCTTTCGTGTCAAGATATTTCTGCGAAGAAACAAAGCTTTCAGTAAATCCGGGACTGTCAAAGCCTTGTATTTCAACGACCTTTGCTTTCGCCTTTGGTGAACACATAACACCTGCATAAATAGCAAGGTTACCACCTTTTGAATGGCCGACAACAGTAATTTTTCCCTTAATTTTTTTCGCAATATTATTGAGATATTTAGCACTTAAATGCTGAGCGGGAATAGTGTCGTTGTAAAGCATATCAAAATTTTCACGCCACCCTGTAATGGTTGAATCAGTACCTCTGTATGAAACACAAGCATCACCATTAGGGAGGATAAATGTTGTGGCAGAAAATTGGGTTTTCTTTTCACTATCAAAAACATTTTCGTGATATTTGATTCGTACTTTACCATATCTTTTGCTGTATGCCATAGAATTAAAAAGCAAAAGATTGTTTCTTGCTGTACTTTCTAAAGGGAATAGAGAATCAAAATTTTCTTGCTCTGCAATTTTAGAAAAGGTTATACCCCTTGCAAAAACTTGTTTGTCAGGAACGAAATTGTCAAAATCAAGATAAGCCAGTTGGGCAAAAATCAAACCGTCAACCTTGGAAAAAGGCAAAGCGTTAAAATCCTTATGAGCATTCATAAGAGAATATTCAATTATACTTGACATAACATTTCAACTCCTTAAAATATTCAGTCGAAATTGAGCGTTAAAACCCAATTTCGACCTATTTTAATTTATAGAATTATAACTTAAGTGATGCAATATCAGTAAGACTCATTTTTCCGTCAGGAACAACAAATGTACTTCTCATTACGCTAAGAGCTGCGTCAAGAGATGTAAGACATGATGTACCTGATTCAACTGCAAGACGACGAAGCTTAAATCCGTCACGGTTTGCAAGACGACCATGTGTAGGAGTGTTGATGATAAGTGATACCTCACCATTCTGAAGCATTTCCATAATGTTAGGTGACTGACCTGTAAGCGGATTAACTTCTTTACACTCGATTCCTGCCTCGCGGATAACCTTACATGTACCAGGTGTTGCATAGAATTCGAATTCAGAGTCTTTGAATTCCTTGAGCATTTCTCCGACTTCCTTCTTATCCTTGTCACGAACTGTAACAACAATCTTTGCATCCTTAGGCATTGAAACACCGCCACCTTCGAACGCCTTAAGAAGTGCTTCGTTATAGTCTGTTGAAATACCGAGAACTTCACCGGTAGATTTCATTTCAGGACCAAGAGAAGTATCAGCACCAATAATCTTTTCAAATGAGAATACAGGAAGCTTGATTGCATAGTAACCGCTGTTCTTGTACAGACCTGTACCATAGCCCATATCAGCAATTCTTTCACCGAGCATTGCTCTTGTTGCAAGGCTGATAGCAGGAATACCTGTAACCTTACTGATGTATGGAACTGTTCTTGAAGAACGTGGGTTAACTTCGATAATATAAACTGTTTCACGAAGTACAATAAATTGTATGTTCATCATGCCGATAACATGCAAAGCAGACGCAAGTCGTTTTGTGTAATCAACGATTGTTTTCTGAACTTTTTCAGAAAGAGTAACTGCAGGGTAAACTGAAATTGAGTCACCTGAGTGAATACCTGCACGGTCGATATGTTCCATAATACCTGGGATAAGGATATCCTTACCGTCGCATATAGCATCAACTTCAACTTCCTGACCCATAAGGTATTTGTCAACAAGAACAGGATGTTCTGAAAGGTCAGGAATTGTTCTTGTGATAATATCCATAAATTCAAGAATGTCTTCGTCACTTGCAGCAATCTGCATACCCTGACCACCAAGAACATAGCTTGGACGAACGAGAACAGGGTAGCCAAGTGAATGAGCAGCAGCGGTAGCTTCCTGAGCTGTGAATACTGTCTGTCCCTTTGGTCTTGCAATATCACAGAATTCAAGGATTTCGTCAAATCTTTCTCTGTCTTCAGCAGCGTCAACGTGGTCAGCATCAGTACCAAGAATCTTAACACCTAAATCATTAAGTGTTTTTGTAAGCTTAATAGCAGTCTGTCCACCGAACTGAACGATAGCGCCATCAGGATTTTCAAGTTCAACAATGCTTGTAACATATTCAGGTGTAAGTGGTTCGAAGTAAAGCTTATCAGAAACGTCAAAGTCAGTTGAAACTGTTTCAGGGTTGTTGTTTACAATAATTGCTTCACAACCTGCTTTTTTAAGAGCCCATACAGAGTGAACTGAGCAGTAGTCGAATTCAACACCCTGACCGATACGAATAGGACCTGAACCTAATACCATAATCTTTTTCTTGTCAGTTTTCGGATTTACTTCGTTTACAATACCATAATCTGAATAGTAGTATGGAGTCTGTGCCTTGAATTCAGCAGCACAAGTATCAACGATTGAGAATGATGGCATAATGTCCCAGAGCTTTCTCATATGCTTGATAGCACTCTTTGTTGTACCAATATTTTTAGCGATGATATTGTCAGTAAAGCCCATTTTTTTAGCAGCGAAAAGAGTTTCCTTGTCGCATTTGCCTGATTTAAGGACTTTTTCCATTTCAACAATGTTTTTGATTTTGTTCAAGAACCACATATCAATTTTTGTGATATCGTGAATTTCTTCTAATTGGATTCCTTTGTAGATTGCAACTGCAATTGCATAAACACGAAGATTATCAACATTGTAAAGTGCTTCGTGTACTTCTTCAGTTGACATTTCCATAAATGAATCAAGAAGAAGTGATTCTTTGTTTTCTTCAAGAGAATGAAGTGATTTGTGAAGAGCAGCTTCAAATGTACGTGCAATTGACATTACTTCACCGGTAGCCTTCATCTGAGTGCCAAGTGTCTTTTTAGCAGTAACAAACTTGTCAAATGGCCACTTAGGGAACTTACATACGATATAGTCGATTGTAGGCTCAAATGATGCGAATGTCTTGCCTGTAACAGCGTTAGGAATTTCATCAAGACCAAGACCGAGAGCGATTTTAGATGCAACTCGAGCAATTGGGAAACCTGTTGCCTTTGAAGCCAATGCTGATGAACGGGAAACACGAGGGTTAACTTCAATAACAGCATATTTGAATGATGTTGGGTGAAGAGCAAACTGAACGTTACAACCACCCTGAATATCAAGTGCATCGATAATGTTAAGAGCAGCATTACGAAGCATTGAATATTCTTTATCCATAAGTGTCTGTGCAGGAGCAACAACGATTGAGTCACCTGTATGAATGCCGACAGGGTCCATGTTTTCCATTGAACAGATTGTAATGCAGTTACCCTTTGAGTCACGCATTGTTTCAAATTCGATTTCTTTCCAACCAGAAATACATTTTTCAATAAGAACCTGATTTACACGTGAAAGACGAATACCGTTTGATGCGATTTCAAACAATTGCTTTTCGTCATAAGCGATACCACCGCCTGTACCACCAAGAGTGTATGCAGGACGAACGATAACCGGATAACCAATCTTAGCAGAGAAGTCGAGAGCATCCTCAACTGTTTCAACAACAAGAGATTCAATACAAGGCTCGCCAATAGCTTCCATTGTATCCTTGAATTCCTGTCTGTCTTCAGCCTTTTTGATTGATTCGGCATTGATACCGATAAGACGAACATTATTTTCTTTAAGAATACCTAACTCATTAAGCTCCATAGCAAGGTTAAGACCTGTCTGTCCACCAAGTGAAGGGAGGAGAGAGTCCGGTTTTTCTTTTTCAATAATCTTTGTAAGTGTAGGGATTGTAAGTGGCTCAATATAAACTTTATCTGCAATATCACCATCAGTCATAATAGTAGCAGGGTTAGAGTTTACAAGAACAACTTCAACACCTTCTTCTTTAAGAGAGCGACAAGCCTGAGTACCGGCATAGTCAAATTCAGCGGCCTGACCGATAATAATAGGACCTGAACCGATAACCATTACTTTTTTAATGCTTTTATCCAACATTTTATTTGCCCTCCTTAATCAAATTTTTAAAATCTTCAAACAAGAAAGCGGTGTTAGGACCCTTAACGATATCAGGAATAAACTGAACTGTCATAACAGGCTTGTCCTGATACTTGAGTCCTTCAATAGTATTGTCATTAACATTTATACAAAGCACATCTGCATTTGCAGGAACTTCAGTTACTGCATAACCATGATTATGTGATGTGATATATGTCTTATCTTTATCGATAAATCTTACAGGGTAGTTACAGCCTCTATGACCATGAAGCATTTTTTCTACCTTACCGTCATTTGCAAGGGCAACGAGCTGCTGACCGAGACCGATTGCAAAAATTGGCATATTCTGAGCCATAAGCTTCTTGTTTTCTTCAATTGTATCTCCAAAAGCACCTAACTCTTCAACA
>JAZNTF010000093.1:0-7257 GCA_045591625.1 Candidatus Fimenecus sp. | reverse complement strand
ATGGGATTGGCGTATACAACTGTTGATAATGTCGCAAAGAAAATCCCGAGAGCCTTGGGTATAACTATCGAAAAGGCGTTAGAGGAAAGTGAAGAGCTAAAAGCACTATATGACAGTGATTCTCAGATTAAAAATTTAATCGATACAGCAAAAAGTGTTGAGGGTATGCCAAGAAATTCTTCAACTCACGCTGCAGGCATAGTTATTACTGACAGACCTGTAAGTGATTATGTGCCTCTTGCTTGTAATGACGAGTCTGTTGTAACTCAGTTTACAATGACCACCATTGAAGAGCTTGGACTTCTCAAAATGGACTTTTTAGGACTTCGTACATTAACTGTTATTAACGATTGTGTTAAAATGGTTAAAAAGAAATATCCTCATTTTGATATTGATAAAATTCCTTATGACGATAAAAATGTCTATTCACTTTTTACAAATGGACAGACAGATGGTGTTTTTCAATGTGAATCAAGTGGTATGAGAAGCGTGTTTATGCGACTAAAACCCACTAATCTTGAAGATATTATTGCTGTTATATCACTTTACAGACCCGGTCCTATGGATTCGATTGATTCCTATATCCAGAACAGACATAATCCTGAATATATACGATATAAAACACCAATGCTAAAAGATATTCTTGATGTCACATACGGGTGCATGGTTTATCAGGAACAGGTTATGCAGATTTTCCGTTCTTTAGCAGGATATTCACTTGGACGTGCTGATATTGTTCGTCGAGCTATGTCGAAGAAAAAGCATAAAATTATGGAGGAAGAAAGAACATTCTTCCTTGATGGTTGCCTTAAAAATGGAATTGAAAATAAAGTTGCTAATGAGATTTTTGACGATATGTCTTCGTTTGCATCGTATGCATTCAATAAATCTCATGCAGCAGCATATGCTGTTGTTGCATACAGAACAGCATATTTAAAATATTATTATCCAAGTGAATTTATGGCGTCACTTCTTACAAGTGTTCTTGATAACTCAACGAAAATTGCTGATTATATTCAGTCATGCAAACATAATAATATCAATATACTTCCACCAAATGTGAATGTAAGTAATAAAACTTTTACTGTCAGTGAAGACGACAACAGAACTGTAATGTTTGGTCTTCTTGCAATTAAAAATTTAGGTCATGATTATATTGACACGATTATTAATGAAAGAAGATTAAATGGCAGATTTACGTCATTTTATTCTTTTTGCAAACGCACTCACGGTAAAGGCTTTAACAGACGAGCTGTTGAAGGTCTTATTAAGAGTGGTGCACTTGACGGACTTGGTAATAATCGTCAGGAAATGCTTATAAATCTTCCTGATATTATAGATGACCTTGACTCTTCAAGACGAAGAAATATTGAAGGACAAATAGGCTTCTTTGATATTATGGAAAATGCTTCAAATTCTGAGTTTGTAATGAAAAAAATGGATGAATTTCCATCTCAGACAAAGCTTATGATGGAAAAGGAAACAACAGGACTTTATATTTCCTCTCATCCTATGGAGCAATACGAGGAACTTGTTGAAAAGTTGAAATGTGACAGTATCGGTGATATTATTTCATCAGATAATGATTATAATTCAAAATATGAAGATGCAGTTTCTGTAAAAGTAATGGGCATAATAAGTGGTGTTACGAGAAAACAGACAAAAGCGGGAGATACAATGGCTTTTGTGACGATTGAAGATGTACATGGTTCAATTGAGGTTATTATTTTTCCGAAGCTTTTTGCTAAGTATTCAAATCTGCTTTATAATAGTAATGTTATTTTTCTTGGTGGCAGATTGTCAGTGAAGGAAGAAGAAAATCCAAAGATTATAATGGATTTTGCTGACAGTGCTGAGAATGCAAAAAGCAATCAGATTAAAAGAAAAGGACTTTTCATAAGAGTTGAAAATGAAACATCTTCCTTATATTATCAATGTCTTGATGTAATGGCATCTGCAGTGCAAGGTGATTTACCTATGTATTTCTTTTTTGCAAATACAAGGAAATATTTACCATATAAAAAAATATCCGTTAATGATGCTCTTTTATTAAGACTAAAAGATATTGCAGGGGAGCAAAATGTTATATTACAAATATAATCGACATATTACTTGCAATTTATAGTTTATTATGTTATTATATGTTCTCAATGTGGAAATAATTAGTAAATACTATTAAAGGGTGATAAAATGAAAACTATAGGTGTTCTTACAAGTGGCGGTGACGCTCCAGGCATGAATGCCGCAATTCGTTCAGTTGTACGTGCAGCTTGCGAAAATGGAATGCGTGTAATGGGTATCAGAAGAGGGTATAATGGACTTATGCACGGTGATATGTATGAAATGAATCTTCGTTCAGTTTCAAATATTATCAATCGTGGTGGTACATTCCTTTATTCTGCAAGAAGTCCTGAATTTAAAACAGAAGAAGGTCTTCAGAAAGCACTTAATGTTGCTAAAGATGTTGGACTTGATGGTATTGTTGTAATCGGTGGTGACGGTTCATTTAGAGGTGCACGTGATTTATCACTTCGTGGACTTCCTTGCGTTGGTATTCCCGGAACAATCGATAACGATATCGCATGTAGTGATTATACAATCGGTTACGATACAGCAATGAATACTGTTCTTGAAATGGTTGACAGACTTCGTGATACATCTGAGTCACATGACCGTTGTACAGTTGTTGAAGTAATGGGTAGACGTGCAGGTTATATTGCACTTAATGCAGGTATTGCTTGTGGTGCTACTTCAATTCTCATTCCTGAAGTTGAATATGATTTCCAGCGTGATGTTATTGACAGAATGAAGAGAACTCAGCTCACAGGTAAAAAACATTTCATCATTGTTGTTGCTGAAGGTATCGGTGGCGTTGAAGAAATGGCTAAGAGAATTGAAAACGAAACAGGTGTTGAATCACGTGCTACAATTCTTGGTCATGTTCAGCGTGGTGGTCATCCTACAGTTCGTGACAGAGTTACAGCTTCTCTTATGGGTCATAAGGCTGTTGAGCTTCTTAAGGAGGGTATCGGTAACAGAGTTATTGCTATGCAGCATGACGAAATTGTTGACTACGATATTTTCGAAGCACTCAATATGAAAAAGTCACTTGACCTTGATATGTATAAGATTGCTCACGAAATTTCAATCTAAATTATGTCAAATATAGTTCTTATTGGTATGCCCGGTTGTGGTAAAAGTACAGTCGGTGTTATACTCGCTAAAACACTTGGTATCGGTTTTGTTGATACTGATTTGATTATTCAACAGAGGGAAAGACGATTGCTTCAGGAAATAATTGACAATGACGGAATTGAAAAATTTCTTGATTGTGAAGCTGAAGCGGTCCTATCTATGAATGATGACAATTCAGTTGTTGCAACAGGTGGTAGTGTTGTTTTCAGAGAGGAATCAATGAAATATCTTAAAGAAAATGGTAAAATTTTCTTTCTCAATGTTTCACTTCCTGAAATTAAAAGCAGACTTGATAACATAAACACTCGTGGTGTTGCTGCTGATAAATCACAGACTATTGACGATATATTCAAACAACGATATCCTTTTTATGAAAAATATGCGGATTATATACTTGATTTGAATAATTCCGATGTGGAAGAAACTGTTGAAAAAATCTGTAAAATACTTAAATAAAATATGCCTTACGGTAATTTCATTTTTAGTGAAAATTCACCGTAAGGCGTTTTTATTTCCTTTACTAAAATAAAAAAATAAAGGCAAATTATTATTGCGACTAAATGTTGCATGGAGGTGATAATTTGCATAGACTTATTAAATATTTTTCAATTTTTTGTGCTTTTTGTTGTATATTAATTTATTCAATAATTGCTATTGGAGAAATTAAAATTCCGGATAATATAACTGTAATCGAAGATGAGGAATATAACATTCCTGATATTCTGGGACTAAAACTTTATAGTTTAGACAATGAAAAACATGCCGGAGTTATTATTGATGGTGTAAAAAATGCACAGACGACCACAGAAATAAAGCTTTTAAATATTATTCCCGTTAAAAACACAACAATAACAAATTCAAAACGGCAATATGTAGTTGTTGGCGGTGAATTATTTGGAATAAAGCTTTATACAGATGGTGTAATAATTGTTGACTTTGATGAAATAGAAACTGATTCGGGCTTTGTGTGTCACGGAAAGGATTCAGGCTTTAAAATAGGTGATATTATTAAATCTGTTGATAATGTGCAGGTTAATTCTTCGGCACATTTTTCAAGAATTTTGCAAAACAGTAAAGGTAAAGAGTTAAAGATAACGTTAATAAGAAATGATAAAAAATTAAACATTAATTTCAGAACTGTAAAAGAAAAAGATAGTGAAAATTATAAAGCGGGTTTATGGGTAAGAGATAGTACAGCCGGACTTGGTACAATAACATTTTATAATACAGATAATAATACTTTTGCAGGCCTTGGACATCCGATTTTTGATATCGATACAAATGAAATTATGCCAATGAAAACAGGTGTTATGGCCGAGGTTGAACTGAACGGAGTTATTAAAAGTTCATTTGGTAATGTTGGTGAATTATGTGGCACTCTTAAATATGAGAAAAGTGGTCTTTTATGTTTGAACGATGAAACGGGAATATACGGATATTCAATAAGTTATAAAACAGACAAAATACCGATAGCTGTCAAACATGAAATTGAACAAGGAAAAGCACAGATAAGATGTACCGTAAATAATGCAGGTCCAAAATATTATGATGTTGAAATAACAAAAATTTTTACTAATTCATCTTCAGTTAATAAAGATATGGTCATAAAAGTTACAGATGAAAATCTGTTAAAGGAGACCGGTGGAATTGTACAAGGTATGAGTGGAAGTCCAATAATTCAGAACGGAAAGCTTGTTGGAGCAGTAACACATGTTTTCGTTAATAATCCTAAACAAGGCTATGCAATATTTGCAGAGAGAATGTTAGCAACCTCCAACACTCAGGAGAAAATTAGTAAAGAACAACTAAAAAATGCATCCTGACAAAAAGGGTAGTAATCTAAAAAGTTACTACCCTTAATCTTTTATATCAGCTTTTAATTTTTCAAACTCTGTAATGGTGCCGGGATTCGACCACCACGATTGATGAATTTAGCAGGGGATGCGGTGTTTAATTTCATGACAGGACCATATCCCAAAAGTCCACCGAAATTAAGTGTATCACCGATGTTTTTACCAATTGCAGGAATAAGCCTTACAGCAGTTGTTTTAGAGTTTACCATACCGATAGCTGCTTCGTCAGCTATAATACCTGAAAGCACTTCTGCAGTTGTGTCACCGGGAACAATAATCATATCAAGACCGACAGAGCATACACAGGTCATTGCTTCAAGCTTTTCGATTGTCAATGCACCGCTTGTAGCAGCAGAAATCATACCTGCATCTTCAGAAACAGGAATAAATGCACCTGAAAGTCCACCAACGTGTGAGGATGCCATAACCCCACCTTATTTAACTGCGTCATTAAGAAGCGCAAGACATGCAGTTGTACCATGTGCACCACATTGTTCAAGACCCATTTCTTCAAGAATATATGCAACTGAGTCACCGATTGCAGGTGTAGGTGCAAGAGATAAGTCTACAATACCAAAAGGTACATCGAGTCTTTTTGATGCTTCACAAGCAACAAGTTGTCCCATTCTTGTAATCTTAAATGCAGTACGTTTAACCATATCTGCAATTTCAGTAATGTTTGCATCAGGAATTTTTGAAATTGCTGAACGAACAACGCCCGGACCTGATACACCAACATTGATTACGCAGTCAGGTTCACCGACACCATGGAATGCACCAGCCATAAATGGATTATCTTCAGGGGCATTACAGAAAACAACGAGCTTTGCAGGACCGATACAGCCTTTGTTTGCTGTAACCTCTGCAGATTCCTTGATAATCTGTCCCATAAGCTTAACGGCATCCATATTAATACCTGCTTTTGTTGAGCCGATATTAACTGATGAACAGATGTGCTCAGTTACATCAAGTGCTTCAGGAATACAGCGTATTAACGCTTCATCACCTGCAGCAAAGCCTTTTTGCACAAGTGCAGAATAACCACCGATAAAGTTAACGCCAACTGTCTGTGCAACTCGTTCAAGTGTCTTAGCATATAAAACAGGGTCACCTTTGCCAGATGCTAAAACCATTGAAATAGGTGTAACGGAAATTCGCTTGTTTATAATAGGAATACCATATTCCTTTTCAATGTCTTCACCTGTTTTAACAAGGTTTTCTGCTTTCCTTGTCATTTTCTCATAAATTTTGTCACAAGTTGATTTTGCATCTCCTGTACAACAATCGAGCAGGGAAATACCCATTGTAATTGTTCTGATATCAAGATTTTCATCCTGAATCATATTTATAGTTTCAAGTATATCGTGTGTATTAATCATTTTAACACCTTCTTATATTCTGTGCATTGAATTAAAAATATCTTCATGCATAACATGAATTGAAAGTGACATTTCTTTGCCAAGTTCAGAAACTTTATCAGAAAATTCAGTAAATGGAACTGTTGCTTTTTCAAGGTCAACAAGCATAATCATACAGAACATATCCTGTAAAATTGACTGTGAAACCTCAATAACATTAACGCCATCTTCAGCACATGCTCCTGAAACCTTGGCGAGAATACCAACCATATCTTTACCTACAACAGTTATAATACCTCTCATATATATGACCTCCATAATAAATTGATGATAGTATAACATAAATATAATAAAATGTGAATAATTTTATAAAATATCTTTGAAAAATCATTGAAAAAATATGTCAATATGTAGTAGAATATAATAGAATATTGGGGGAGTATGCAATGTACAAAAATATTGTTGATTTACATGTTCATACGGATAATTCTTTTGATGGGAATCACTCAGCTACTTTTTTCTGTGAAAAAGCTGAATTTCTTGATTTGAGAGCAATTGCGTTTACTGACCATTGTGAAGTTGACCAATATAGAGATGATTTGTCATATGAAAAAAGAATTTTTCAGACTTTTTTTGAAGTATCAAAGGTTCGTTCAGCATTCAGAGGTAAACTTCTTGTTTTAAATGGTATTGAGCTTGGACAACCTGTTTATGATGTTGAAATTGCAAATCAAATTGTTAATCGGTTTGATTATGACCATATTTTAGGCTCTGTTCACAATTTGCGAGGTAAAGAAGATTTTTATTTCATGAAAAATTTATCTTTGGATAAGGCTGAAAATCTGTTAAAA
>JAZNTF010000092.1:0-7084 GCA_045591625.1 Candidatus Fimenecus sp. | reverse complement strand
AAGCTTTCAGGAAATTTCTTGAAAGTTCTTTCATTAAGTTCTTTAAGATATTCATGAAGTCGTGGACCCCACGAATAATGCTCAGCACCGCAGCCGAATAGCTTTCCGATGTGAGGATTGCCATCAGGAAGACTTGGGACCTTTGAAATAAGGGTGATAACATCCATTCTGAATCCATCAACACCTTTCCGGAGCCACCAAGAAACCATATCATAAATTTCTTTTCTGAGTTCAGGATTTTCCCAGTTCAAGTCCATTTGCTTTGATGAGAAAAGGTGTAACGCCCACTCATCCAATTCAGGATAATAATTCCACGCAGAGCCTGAGAAAAACGATGTCCAGTTATTTGGTGGAATTCCATCTCCCTTACCTTTACGGAAAATATAATAATCCTTGTACTTTTTGTCACCTGTCAATGCCTTCCGGAACCATTCGTGTTCATCAGATGTATGATTTACAACCAAATCCATGACGAGCTTCATTCCACGCTTATGAATTTCTTCGAGCATCAAATCAAAGTCTGCCATAGTGCCGAATTCGGTCATAATTTTACGATAATCACGGATATCATAACCCATATCGTCATTAGGTGAATCATAAATAGGACTGAGCCAAAGCACATCAACACCTAAATCTTTAAGATAATCAAGCTTTGAGATAATGCCCTGTAAATCACCGATACCATCACCGTTTGAGTCCATAAATGAACGAGGATAAATCTGATATATGACAGACTCTTTCCACCATTTAGGGTCAACCTCTTCTTTGGCGATAATCTTTTCGGTCGTTAAATTCATAAGGCTAACAATTTGTTCCATTTCGGAAACAGAAAGCTTATCACCCAAGAGTTCAACAATAGTTTTTTCTCTGTATAAATGGTTTTCCAATATATCATTTGAAAGATTACTACGATAAACCACCATTTGCGCAATATCATAACCTACAGGGTTATTAAGCACATCACTCAATGTACTTGTAGGGGTAATTCTCATACACATATCCTCTCTGAAAATAGTGCGTCTTTAAAAAAATTATGCAGTTTCGTTTTCCTCGTGTCGTTTTGCACGCATTTCTGCAAGTTCACGATACATCTGTTCTTTCTTTTCACCCTCAATATCATAAGATGTTTTAAGGATGATTGCTTTAAGAACATTTGCAAGAGTATAACCGAAAAGAAGGAACCCGAGTATTTTAAGACATGTGTCAAGATATGTAGGCTGAGCCTGCATAGTTTTAACAAGGTCACCTTCAACTGAAGACATGTAACCTGCCCAAGCAATCATATAAGGAACTGCAAGGTCTCTCAAATAAACACAAGCAGAGTTCACCCAACCTGGAACAATACCCTGAATTGCTTCGATTCTTTCACCGGTCTGCCATTCAAGATAATCATAAAATTCAACGTCAAAGTGAGATTTTGAAAGTTCCTGAACACCAATACCAATACCGAAAATGAAATAAAATACATAGAAGAATATACTGTTCCAACCTTCAAAGAATCTGATACCCATTTTTGCTTCTACAAAGCAGATGCCGAAAAGCACAAATGAAGCAACAGGTGAATAGATACCACAGAATTTGAGAAGCTTTGTTGGTTCATATTTTTTTGAAAGTTTAGTAGTGATAAGATTACCAACTACAGTACCGATAGCTGTAGGAAGTGTAAGAAGAAGATTCTTTGATGAACCAACTGTAATTGCTGCAAGATATGTAGACATCTTTCCAAGCATTGCAAATGCATTAACCCACTGCATTGCGTGGAAAGCACGGTAGTTTTTGTACTTGAAAAGAGTAAACATTGCCTTTGATACTTTTACCTTTGGCTTCTTTGGAAGTTCAATTCTTTCTTTACAGAAAATACCGCACATAAGGTTACCAAAAGCAGTAACAGAAGCTGCAACAATTGCAAGAGTCATATACATCTGGTTCTTGTCGTCGCTGAAAAGACCGTAAATAAATGTACCGAGATAAGCTCCGCCATATCCGATATAGTATGATAACTGCCAGATTGTAGCAACAGTTTTCTTTTCTTTGTGGTTTGGTGAAATTACCTGAACAAGGTTCTGGCTATGTGTGTTAAAGACATTGAATGCGGATTGACAGCACGCAATACCATAACGAAGAAGATTCATCTGCTGAATTGACCAACCCTGTGGAACATAGAAATAGAGAACTGTGAGCAAAAATGTAGGAACAAGACAAATAAAATACCAATGACGGTATCTGCCAAGACTTGTTTTCCAATTCTGTACTATAAAGCCACCTACAATACCAAAGAGAATACCACAAATAGTGGTAAGAGTTGTCTGAACGGCAAGAATATTTGCAATACCGTCAGCATCTACACCGGCAGGGCCGTAATATAGCTCATGCAGGAATGCCGCTGCAAGTGAGCCGGTAAGAGTTGTACCGAACATACCACCTGCACGAGAAAGTAATACGCAAAAATATTCGAATTTTGATATGTACTTTCCATCTGTAGTTAAAAGAGTGTTTTCTTGAGTCTTTGTTACAGTTTTTGACATCGTATCATCCCCTAAATTTTCTTTGAATTAATTTTAACACATATTTTTATTAAAGACTATACATTAAGAACACAAATAATAACGATAGTATTTGTGCAAATGCTACATTAAAATAATTTAACTTATACCGGGAGTTTTAAGAATTCCTGTTGTTCGAAGAACATATTCATAACTCCAATTTATTCCTTTTGTTCTCCAAACATCCGGGCCATGCCATTTTTCGTTAACGTCTACAAGGTGAATCGGTCCGAATGAATTGTAACGATGTGTGTAGAGCTTTAAGCCTATTTCGTGTTCACCGTCAGGAATATTTTTGATTTCAAGTGAGTACGGAGGATAAATAATATTACCCTTAATTTCACTGTCAACACTTACCTCAATAAGTGTGCCCATATAGTCACTTGCAGTAATTGTCAGACTGTCGTTTTCAGTTTTTGCCTTGATTTTATATGTAACTGCGCCCGAATAGAATGGTAAGCCCTGATTAAGCAAGGAACCGAATGCTAATTTTTCCGGAAGTTCAGTTATTACTGCTTCTGCACCTGTTACTCTTACACCAAAGTCACCCAAAACAAACACGTTTTCAAGGTTTGCTGTCTGACCGAAAGGCAAAGTTATTTCAAGTGTGTTTTCACCCTTAATTATATTGCCGAGCTTCATTTTACCTATTGCAATATCGACATAAAAGCCTTCTTCTCGTTCGGTAATTTTCTTACCATTAAAGGTTACATCTGCAACATCGGCATCCTCAAGAGCGAGAATCGCACCTTCATAATCTATTTCGCTACTGAATGTGAATTTAAGGGTTGCCTTGTGGTCTTTTGGGAGTTTTCCATATACCCAAGGTTGAACAACCCGTCCGCCTCTTTCATTCATCCCAAAGCGTTCTCTTATAAGATTATCAAGTCGAAGCACTTCTTCTTTTGGAAAATAGTCCTTATCGTCGTCGATTTTCCATTCTGCCATATCTAGAACAAGCACATTTTCTTCGGACAGCTCATAATCACACATTTCACAAAGATTTTCACCTGAGGTTGTAGGGATATACTGTGATTTTTCACATTCCGTTTTACCGTCAACCAGTTTCAGAAGAATTGAATCATAGCCAAAAATACGGTATCGGATAATAGTTTTTCCTTCTCGATATTCTGCTTTAATCGGCTTAATTTCACCATTTTCTGTGTTATATATTTCAGGTGAAAATGTTCCGTTTAAAATAATCTGAATGTCTTTACCATAATCTATATGCTTGTTTTCAGGTTCTTTTGAACAACAGATGAAAAGCCATTTGCAATCATTGTCTTCACGCATCTGATAAATATAATTATCAGTAAGTCTGCCGTCTGCATATCTTATGGTAAGTGTTCTGACATCCTCAAGTGCTGTGAGAAGAGAACCACGAGAAAAGTCAATTTTTTCACTCTTTTCAAAAAGTGATTTTGCATAATCAGATGGTACAGCATCAACAAGTGAAGGTGCATCACCCATAAAAATGAGTTTACCACCATTTTCACGGAATTGTTCAAGTCTTTCAACTGTTGTTTTTCTTAAAGTTTCACAACTGGGAACAACAATTGCATCATATTCCATTTTTCCGACTTTAAGAGGTGCAGAGCCTTCCTTACAAAGAGTTGGAAAAAGTGATTCAGAAATGAAATTGAAATCAACACTACCCTCAAGAAGCCATTTTGTAACACTCTTGAATCTCTCATCAAGATTTTCTCTGAAAATTGCAGATTTATCATTAGGACCCCAATGAAGCCAAAAACTTTCAACAGGATGAATAACGCCGACCTTTACGATTGGCTTACCGCGTGTAAGAGCAGTATTTACTCTCGCAAAATGGTCCTCAATAAGATTATATTTTTTGTACCAAGGTGATTGGTAATGAATTGAAGCAGGATAATCTCGTTTTGCTTCACCTTTCATAGAATACCAAGAGAGATGAGGCACACGAATTGTAACACCAAGACAAGCCTGCCAGTCACCCTGATGCTTATATGTTCTGAAATCACAGTCCCAAGCTGTTACACCATAAAGCTCCGAAGTCATACCTTCATATCCAAACTGATGAACAGCAGATTGTGTTTGTTTTGCAGTAGTAAATTCATGTCGGTTACAAAGCATATCAATACCGGGAAGCTTAAAACTACGGTATGAACGCATTGCTTCACCAAGGGAGCCTGTCTGTGAATGGAGTGTAGGCTCTTGCATCATATGCCCTGTAAGAGCAATTCCGTTTTCTTCACACCACTCACCCACAGTATCGGCAAATGATGTTGCAAATAATTCAGCAATAAAATCATGGTATCTGTAACGATGAACGGACGGTGCAAAATCAGGCTTATCCCAAAAAATTTCAGGAAGAGTATCAAAAATATCTTCACCATACATTTCTTTGTAAAGTTCAGGAACATTGTCAGTCCAAGGCATTGTAATATTCATTTTATCAAATGAATTATTAAGAACTGCCTTTCTTGTGAACTGAGGCTCATCAGTAAAAATAGCAGGAATGGTCTTATCAAATTCATCACCAACTTTAGCTTTATACTTTTCGTGAGTGACTTCAATGAATTTTTTAACGGCATCACTGCTCAATGTATCAAGATATGTTTGACCATTATACCAGCTTGAAGGATTTGCCAATTCAAGAAAGGCATACCATTTTGTGCCTTGGGCCTCATCATTTTCACCGATTTTTTTGTAAGAAGAAAGAAAACCGTCACTGTCAAGAATCACATCGTAACAAGCAATAGGATTTTCTTTTTTGGTTATCCAATAATCATTAATACCACTGTATTTTTCGTCTTTAAAAGGAGTGAAAAACAGACATCTGCTTCTGTATTTTTCGTCCTTTGTCACAAGTCCGCCTGCAGCTCCCGATGGCCAACGGTCTTCATCATAAAGCCATGCAAACATTTCTTCATTTTTTGCTTTTATCACAGTATCCTTAACAAGTTCCATATATTCTTCACTAAGATACTCGTTTTCAAGACCTGTTCTTACGTGAAGATGAAATCCGCCAAGTCCCATTTCCTTGAACACATCAATCTGACGACACATTTCTTCTTTTGTAAGGTATGAATTAAGTGCCCAGAAAGGTGTTCCGCGGAATTCAGATGTAGGATTTTTGAAAAGTTCTTTTTTTAACGATTTTTCAACATTCTTTTTATATAACATGTTTTCACCTTGCGATACTGTGAATTTATTTAAGTGTAAATTCGGCATTATTATCCGAAAAGTCTTTATTGTTTCCGATAGTATTAAGAAGCATACTTCTCAAATCAATTTTCTCACCATTTTTGCAAAGTTTTGGTTCAACCTTTTTAATGACAAATGAAAACCTGTCAAGAATACCTGCAATAAGGTTATATCCTGCTGTACCCTCAACATAAGGCATATCACCTGTAAATATGCTTAAGCCGACTTCACCAACAAAATCAGCAAACCTTTTCTTATCAATTTCTTTGTCTCTTTTTATAAAAAGAAGACGCTTAACCGTTACTATAGTGATTTTATCGAATTTCTTTCTTGCGAATGCCTTAAGGTGTTTTATGATTCCTTTTCCACCGCCCAGTGCACCACGTACTCTTGCAATAATTGCAGTTGAAAAATGATTATCAAAATATTCCTGAGGTGTAAGACCATTTAAGTCCCATCCAAAATCAGGCACATCAAGTGATTTAATTTTAAGAACAGAGTTTTCGTCAATAGTGATTTTTCTATATTTTGCAGGACTGCCTACAAGAGCAGATGTGCATACATCAATGAGTCTGTTTCCGCTTTCTGAATAAAACTCATTTATGCTTTGAATATGCATATGACCTGTGAGCACAAGCTCAACTCCGTTATCAGCAAGGAAAGAAGCTACTTTTTTCCAATCCTTGATTTTAGCATCTCCAACTAATTCAAAAGCAGGTACAGGTGGAATAATCGGATAGTGACAAATTGCAAAAACAGAACAGTTGTCTTCCTTTGCTTTATCCAGCTGTTCTTTTGTCCAAGACATAAGTCTGTCGTCTATTGCACCTTTTGGTTGGTTTTTACTGTCACAATGAATTGCAACCATTCTGACACCGTCACTGATTTCTGCCACATAAGAATGTGTCGGTTCATCAAATGCAATAGCATCACCATAACCAAAATCACGATACATTTCACACAAATCGTTATAATCCGTACCCTCAACAGGCATACGTCCATCGCCTTTTAACACATAAGCTGAATCATTATAATCGTGACCGGCTGTTATAACATAAACCTTTTTGCCATTTTCTTTAAGTCTATAAAGTTCTTTAATAAAACCATTGTGACTTTCTTTTTCACCATTTTTTACAAGGTCACCGAGGAGAATAACAATATCAGTTTCTTTGTCCTCAATGATTTTGTCAAAGGTTGCACTAATAATTGAACCACTTTCCTTAACAAAGAACTGTTCTGTGACCATATTTTTTTCAAAAGCTTCTCCACCGGGTTCTAATACATTATTTAAATAATGTGTATCGGTAACAAGATAAAAACTTACGGGTTTCATATTAATACTCCTTAAATCATTGTTT
>JAZNTF010000091.1:0-7679 GCA_045591625.1 Candidatus Fimenecus sp. | reverse complement strand
TATTTGCGGTCGGGCACAGAGACCCGACCCTACAAGGTTTCTGGAACATATCAAGTATCCCGACAAACTCCGATTTATCATTCCAACAAAAAAAGACTCCACGATAAAAACGTAGAGTCTCTATAATTACATCTGGAATATTCCGTAGGTCAGAGCTGACATTATAAAACCTGCTATAAGAACACCCAACGCGATAATTGGTAATGAGCGTTTAAATCGCATGTCAAGCAATCCTGCCATCAATGCTCCTGTCCACCCACCCGTACCGGGAAGCGGAATTGCAACAAATAACAAAAGCCCCCACGCTTCATATCGCAAAACTTTTTCCTTGTTCTTTTCTGTTTTTGCCTCAAGCTTTTCAATGATTTTTGCAAAAAATTTATATCGACGTAAAAAGTCAAAAATCTTTCTGATAAATAAAATAATGAATGGTATAGGCAACATATTACCTAAATAGCAGATAAAAAACGCCTTAAGAAAAGGAATTTCCATAAGTCTTGCGGCAATCATACCGCCACGACATTCAAGAACGGGCAAAAGGGAAATTACAAATGCCACAAGTTCCTCGGGGATTTTATCCTGTAAAAAGAGAGTTATTTCATTTACTAATGTTTCAACCATTTGTTACACCTGCATTTAAAAGGTATTCGTTGGCTTTGCGAAGCATCTGTTTATCATTTGGGAATTTCAAAGAATTCATTGCCTTGTCAAACTTAAGCCAAAGATATTCCTCAATTTCCTCTTTCTGGATTATTGTTGTTGTATCGTCAGTAGTTGCAAGGAAAATTACAACCTGTTTTTCAATTCTGCCCTGAATTGAATATTCAGAACGGAAACGAAAATCGGGAAGAAAACGGATACGGATTCCCGCTTCCTCTAAAACTTCACGATAAGCAGTTTCTTTTTCATTCTCACCGCGTTCAATATGACCTTTAGGGAAGCCCCAATTTGCACTTCTCTTATTTTTAATAAGCAAAAATCTTGTTTCACCGTTAATAATACGATAAACAATAGCACCACATGAGCTTTCATACAAGCAACTGATATCGTATGTGCCCTTCTTCTCAGCAAATTCTATTGCATCCTCAATCTGATGAACAATGAAACGCTTACTCTTAGGTGCAACCACAAGGATAATGCCACCCATATCCTTTCTTTTAATGACTGCAATAACGCGTCCCTCAAAAATTCTCACGCGATGTGTTACACCCATAATATATGCACCCTTGACAGGAGAAAGAGCATCAATTCCACTCTCAACCACACCGAAATTCAAATCATAAGCAAGTGATTTTTCTCTGTCAAAATAGTGCATAGGCTTGGTAACACGTACTCTTACATACTTACCTAACATATGTACCTACTCCCGAATACAGTTGACGAAAATCATCAACGAAACTAAAACTGTCTAACATTATACATATATTTTTCGTTTCTTGCAAGTACATCATCAACAAAATATTCGTTTTACTTTATTTTTTTAGTAAAAATCTTGAGGTTTTTACTGAAATGTAGTAGAATATATATAGATATAATTAAAATAAGGAGTAAAACAAATGGCTTCTAACCGTTTTAATGGTTCACAGGACGAATTTGAAGATATTTACAGTAATTCGGCCGGAAATGATAATTATGAGGATGTTTACAGCAACTCTGTACATACCGATGAATACGGAAAACTTGTTTCATCTATGGAAGGTGATATAAATCAGGGTTCATCGGACAAGCCTCATCAACAGCCGGTTGAGATAAAATACAACAGTGCTGTTCAAAACAGAAATCGTCAGGAAATACAGTATAATGATATGTCAGATATATATTCAGATAGCTATGGTGAAGAAAAAACAAGGCACCCTGTCCGCAACGCTATTATCGCAATTCTTTGCATAATTCTTGTGGGATTATCCTGTGTCGGTATTTTCGGATACAATCTTCTCTCCTCCTTCGACAAAGAGGATTTGAATGATAATATTTATATAGATGCTGCCGACCTTACACAATATCCTGACCAGATTAACGTCCTGCTTATCGGTGTTGATGCTCGTGAGGGAGATACTGCTTCCCGTTCTGATACAATGATGCTGGTAACCCTTGACAATGCGAACAAGCAAATCAAGCTCACTTCATTCTTACGCGACTCATACGTGAAAATCGCAGGTAAAAATATCAGCCAGAAGTTAAATGCCGCATATTTTTATGGCGGAGTTCAGATGCTTTCTGATACACTTGAAATGAACTTTAAGGTAGATATTCAATATTATGCCCTGGTTGACTTCGAAATTTTCACTACTATTGTAGATGAATTGGGTGGCATTAATGTTGATGTTACTCAAAAGGAAAGTAACTATACATATAATTCCGGCGATGTGGGAGTGCCTGTCAGAATCCCTGCCGGTGAAGATGTTCTTCTCAATGGTGAAGAAGCCTTATGGTATAGCCGAATCCGTTACCTTGATTCTGACTTCCAACGCACACAACGACAGAGAAAGGTTATCACGGCTATTGTAGAAAAGGCATCAACAAAAAGTATGCCTGAATTATATTCATTGGCAGAAACCATCATTCCGCTTGTCAAAACCAATATGTCATCAGGTAAGATAATGAGTCTTGGCCTTTCTGCTGTGACAAATCGTGTCTATGATTACCCTATTGTACAGCATCAGGTTCCTGCAGAGGGCACTTGGAGGAGTGAAACAATTTCCGGTGTTGGCTCAAGTCTTGTTATGGATATAGAACAGAATCAGCGTCTTCTTCATTCCTTCCTTTCTGAAAAACAGGAAGTATCAACTGAAAAATAATAAAACTGAATCTAATCAGTTAAGGAGAATACATTATTATGAAAAAAGCAAAAATGTCACTTGTTTCTGAATTCACAGGAGCAAAAATAGATGATAGAATTTATGGTTCATTTATTGAACATTTAGGTCGTGCAGTTTATGGCGGTATATATGAGCCCGACCATCCTACCGCTGACGAAAACGGTTTCAGACAGGATGTTATTGAAAAGGTAAAGAAACTCAATGTTCCTATCGTTCGTTATCCGGGTGGCAACTTTGTTTCAGGCTATAACTGGGAAGATGGTGTGGGACCTAAAGAGCTTCGTCCTAAAAAGCTTGAACTTGCTTGGGGTGTAACTGAACCAAATCTTTTCGGCACAAACGAATTTGCAACATGGTGTAAAAAGGCAAACACTTCACCTATGATGGCAGTAAATCTTGGTCTTCGTGGTCCTGAAGAGGCAAGAAACCTTGTGGAATACTGTAACCATAAGAGTGGTAGCTATTGGAGTGACCTTCGTCGTTCACACGGATATGAGGACCCACATAACATTAAACTTTGGTGTCTTGGTAACGAAATGGATGGTGACTGGCAGATTGGTCACAAAACTGCATATGAATATGGCAGAACAGCCGCTGAGGCTGCAAAGGTTATGAAGTGGACAGACAATTCTATTGAAACTGTTCTTTGTGGCAGTGCAAGCAGAGATATGCACACATTCGGTGAGTGGGAAGCAACTACTCTTGATTTAGCTTATGACAAGGTTGACTATCTTTCACTTCACATTTATTTTGATAACCGTTCAGATGACACACCTTCATTCCTTGCAAAGAATATGAAGATGGATGAATTCATTAAATCCGTTGTTTGCATCTGTGACTACATAAAAGCAAAGAAACGCTCAAAGCATACAGTTAACCTTTCATTTGATGAGTGGAATGTATGGTATCATTCAAATGGTGCTCATGTTGAGAAATGGAGCACTGCACCTCATCAGCTTGAAGATATCTATAACTTTGAAGATGCTCTCTTAGTTGCACTTATGCTTATGACTCTTCTTAAGAATGCTGACAGAGTTAAAATTGGTTGTCTTGCACAGCTTGTAAATGTTATTGCTCCTATTATGACTGAAAATGGTGGCGCTTGTTGGGAACAGACAATTTTCTATCCGTTTATGCATCTTTCAAACTATGGTCGCGGTTATACTCTTGACTCCAGAGTCATTTCACCAAAGCACGACACAAAGGAATTTACCGATGTTCCTGATATTGAATCAATCGCAACTATGAGTGAGGACAAGGAAAGTCTTACAATTTTTGCAGTTAACAGAAATATGGATGAAAACATTCTTTTCGATGTTTCACTTCTTGATTTTGAAAACTTCGAAGTGATTGAACAAATTGAAATGAGTGGCTTTGATATTAAAGCTGAAAACAGTGCAATCGCAACTCCTGTTAAACCATTCAAGGTGGAAAATTCACAGTTTGACGGCAAAACTCTTACTGTAGACCTTAAACCACTTTCATGGAATGTAATAAGACTTGCAAAAAGAAAATAATTGTAGTACAATATTAAAAGATTTTTTAATTTAAAACGAAAGAGTGATTTTATGGCAGCAAAATGTCCTGAATGCGGACATACTCTTAAAATGTGGAATTACAAAGCAGAATGTCCGAAATGCGGTGTAAACATTGCAAACCACAAATGGGAATCCCGTCTTAATGACGATGCTGATTTCGCAGAAAAAGCCTTTGCAAGTTTCCACTATAAACTTCAGAATTTCAAGTCTTCTGTATTTGGTACAAAGCTTCGTATAGTACGACTTGTGCTTACATTTGCACCACTTATTGCACTTGTTCTTCCCCTTTATAATTTCACTTTGAACCTTCCGTTCAATCAGGGAGAAAACTCAATTTCATTTTTATCATTCATTCTTGATTATCTTCTTAAGGCAGATATCGGCAGTGCAATAGCACTCATGGGCGGTGAGGTTTTAGGCCATGCCGCAACAATGGTTGTTGTAGCTTGTGTGCTTCTTCTCCTTGCTGTTGTATTCGGTGTTCTTAACTTTTTTGTATTGCTTATTGCCGGAATTAAGATGAAATACATGGCAAACATTATTCTCAATGTTCTTGCTACTGTTTGTTGGACAACTGCTGCTATTTTCTTTACACAATTCACTTCTGCTTGTGCACAACTCGGTGGCGGAATTATTACCGAATGCAGCCTTGGATTCGGCTTTATCGTCGGTACTGTTCTCTTCATTGTCAATGTTGCAATGAATGTTGTAGTTGGTAAGGGTCTCAAAAAACAGTTTAAAGAACAGCCATCACTTGATGAGTTTGTTGCTAATGAAATTGCAGAGCTCAGAAAACAGGCATAAAAATTCATAATATAAATTGTCCACTTCATAGGATTCTATGAGGTGGATTTTTTATGTTCTATAAGACTATTTCAGGACGGAAAATAATGGGTGTGTTGTCAATTTTACTTGCGATTCTGGTAATCTCAGGACTTATTGCAGGACGATATGTATCCTCTGCTTCTGCAACCAAGAAATTACCGATTTATTCTGTGGAAACTGAAAAAAAGCAAGTAGCCATCACATTTGATGCTGCATGGACAAATCAGGATACCGATGACCTGATTAAAATATTACAAAAGCATAATGCAACTGCTACCTTCTTCATTGTGGGTGATTGGGCAGATAAATTCCCTGAAAGTGTCAAGGCTTTTTATGATGCCGGACACACAATCGCAAATCATTCTGACACACACAAGGCTTTTTCAAAATGCTCAAGAGAAGAAATAAAAAAGGAAATCGTAAATTGTAACGAAAAGCTTCAAAAAATTACAGGAGAAAAGGTTACACTTGTAAGAGCTCCGTCAGGTGATTACACTCAGGAAAGTCTTGATGTTGCCGACTCCCTTGGAATGTATACAATTCAATGGAATTGTGACAGCCTTGACTATACAAAAATATCCGTTGATGAGATTGTGAATCGTGTTATAAACAGCACACAGAATGGCTCTATAATCCTTTTTCACAACGGAGTGGAAAACACTGCAGAAGCACTTGATATAATCCTTACAAGGCTTTCCCAACAAGGATATTCCTTTGTTTCTGTAGAAGATTTAATCTACAAGGATAACTATTACCTCGACCACACAGGCAGACAACATAAAAGCATATAATCAATAAAAAATAAGGCAGAGGTTTTCTCTGCCTTATTTTTTTAAAATGGTAACCAACTTGTTAAGAAATAAATAATATCTGAAAACAACGCTATAATTGCTAACATTTTTCTCCCTCCTTTTCTTTATATACTGAATTTAATTATAACATCTTTATAATAATTCTCACATCGGATAATGTAATTTCTCCATTACCATCCACATCCGCTCTCTTTGAATAATCCTCAGGAAGTGATACATCACCTATGAGAGAAACAAGAACATAAATCAGGTCTATTACATTTACTCGTCCGTCGCCTGTTACATCACCATTACCGCAAGTATATGGCATAAGCTGTGGAATTTCTGTATTGTAATACATAAACTGCGGATACTGTGGATTTGACTCTACTGTATACTGTTCATCCGCTGTAAGCAACCAGAGATAGAAATCGCAAGTACCGTCATCAAGATTATATGCAATATGTCCCCAGTTCTTTGTAATCCATGTCTGCATAGGAGCTTGTGCAGTTGAAACGTCGACTACATTGTCAGGAGAAATCATATTAATTCCGGTATCAACTGCCTGAACATAATCGTCACCGAGAGTTTCACCGATATCTGCAACCGTTGCGAAGCCACTTGTATTATATGTTTCAATAACGCCGTCAGAATTCCAACGAGCAGTTTGTGTAACAGGAGCAATAACCTTATTGTAGTTTGAAACACAGAAGTAATTCACATCTTCACTCTCTACCATTTCTTTTACTCGGTCAGTTGTCTTACTTGCAACCTTTTCGTAATATTCGTTTACAAATGCTTTGAGTTCAGGACCTGCATCAGGAAGCATTTTTTCCATTGCTTCTTCGAAATGATATTCAGGAATGAAACACCAGAATGAAGGAAGGTAACCAAAAACAGGAATCAGTACTTCTTCATAGATTCTGTCCCCTGCCACCGCGAAAAGGTTATTTGCAATATTTGCAAGGTCTTCAAAAAGCGGAATATAAGGAATAAGTGAAGCAAATTCAGTGTTTCCGTAAATACTCTGAGCAATAAGCTCTCCGAGAGCCTGACCGTCAATCTCAGGATTTCCGATAAAGAGCTGACCTAACATTTCAAGTCCGTTAAATGCGGCATTTGCCATAACAACTGTCTCTACATCTTCATATCCGTACATTGCAAGGTATGTATTTGTCATACATCCGCCCATACTTTCTGCACAGATAGCAACCTTATCGTGACCTGATTTTTCCTTTACTTCCTTAATAAACTGATTAAGGTCCTCGGCAATATCAAACGGATTTGCAGTCCAGTCATAAATGAAAAGATATGAATGGTTGTCACCTAATTCCTGATGAATTGCCTTACCAAGAGTATATTCTGAACCAAAATCATCACTTGAAAAATCAACATAAGTTTCAACAGGGTCACTTGTATAATTTTTTACTGTTACAACAGAATCACGATTAAGATTGTTGTCATAAGAAACAGGACCAAAAATAGACTTTACAGCCTTGCTGAGGCCATCTACAAGAACATCTGTATTCTGTGTGAGAAGGAATTCTGTAAGCTGTGGAATCACAGGTAAAATACCATTTACAATATTTCCCGCTGAGAAAATCTCGTTTCCTTCACCATCATAGAGAGTTTCACCAATACCTCTTACCTGCACAACAGGAGCATTTCCGCAAGAGCATTTATTTCCCGCTGCAAGTCCCGGTACA
>JAZNTF010000090.1:0-8398 GCA_045591625.1 Candidatus Fimenecus sp. | reverse complement strand
TTGAATTGGGACTTCAGATGATGACGGGACTCTATAAAAGTGATTTCAGTAAGGATTCATATACAGCGGAAGAAATTGTAAAATTAAAGCCCGACACAGTACGGATTTATCCCACAGTGGTTCTGAAAAATACGCATTTAGGGTATTTGCAGGAGATTGGTGAATACAAAGCACCAACAGCAGAGGAGTCGGCAATGTTTTGTGCAGAGCTTTTGCAGTTGTTTGAAAGGAACAGTATAAAGGTCATAAAATTAGGTCTTCACAGTAGTGAAACAGTTGAAGCAGATATGGTTGGCGGTGCTTATCATCCTGCATTCCGTGAGCTTTGTGAAGGCTATATATACCTGGAAAAAATTCTCAAAAAATTAGATGGAAAAGACAAAAACGGTATGTATACAGTTTTTGTTAATAAAAAAGCCTTAAGCAAGGCAAAAGGACAACAGAAAAGAAACGAAAAAGCATTGAAAAATCAAGGATTTCATTGTATAATAAAAGGTAAAGAAAATTTAGAAGAATTTGAAGTTAAGGTTGTAGAAAATAAATGATTTTAAAATCGATTACAATGCAGGGCTTTAAGTCCTGTCCCGAAAAAACAGTACTTCAATTTAATAGGGGAATAACAGGTGTTGTGGGTCCTAACGGTAGTGGTAAAAGTAATATTTCTGACGCTGTTCGTTGGGTTCTTGGTGAACAGTCAACAAAGAGTCTTCGTGGCTCAAAAATGGAAGATGTTATTTTCAGTGGAACAAAGTTCCGTAAGGCAACAGGCTTTGCGGAAGTTACTCTTTGTCTTGACAATACTGACCGCACACTTGGTAAGGATAGTGACGAAGTAAGCATTACTCGTCGTTTTTATCGTAGTGGTGACAGTGAATATAAGATTAACGGTGAGAGTGTAAGACTTCGTGACATCAACGAACTCTTTATGGACACAGGTCTTGGTCGTGACGGTTATTCAATGGTCAGCCAGGGTAAGATTGCTGAGCTTATTTCTTCAAAATCAGGTGAACGCCGTGAAATGTTTGAAGAGGCAGCGGGAATTTCTCATTTCCGTTATAAAAGACACGATGCACTTAAAAGACTTTCACAGGCTGAAGAAAATCTTGTTCGACTTCGTGATATTTTATCAGAGCTTGAAAGTCGAGTAGGACCTTTAAAAACTCAGAGTGAAAAGGCACAGAAATTCTTAGTTCTTGCTGAGGAAAGAAAAAATCTTGAAATAGGCATCTGGCTTTACAATATTGAAAAAACACAGGAAAAATTAAAGGAACAGGATCGAAAAATTGATATTGCTTCTGTTCAGTATAAGGATGCACAGCGTCAGCTTGAAGAAATCGAACAGAAGATGGATGCGATTGTTGAAAAAAATCGTGAAATCAATATAAAGATTGAAGAGGTTCGTTCATCAACATCTCATTTTGAAGAACAGGCTGCTGAGCTTGAAGCACAGGCTAAGGTTTACGAAAACTCAATTTTACATAACAATGAATCAATCGAAAGACTCGAAAAAGATAAATTATTAGCAAATCAGGATGATTCTGACATTGATGCTCAGGTGCTTGAAACAGAAGAGCAGAAAAAGAAGTCACAGATAAGTCTTGATGAAGCAAATGAAAAGCTTCAACAGCAGATTGTAGAAATCGAAAAGCTGCAGGTTGAAAATAACGAATTTGCAACAGTTGCTGCAGACCTTGCAAAGGAAATTTCATTACTTACGGTAAGTCTTGCTGATAATCGAGTTATCAGTGAAACTGCTAACTCACAGATTGAAGAAATCAAATCAAGAATTACTGCTATTGATGACCTTTTGGGAAATCGCAAGGAAACAGTATTAGCCCTTGAGGAAAAGAAAAACGAGGCTCTGAAAATTCTCAATGAATGTAATGAGAGAATCGATGAGTATAAGAATGCTGTTGAGGGCTACAGAATAAAGGTACAGACAAGAACTGAAAAGAGTGAAAAAATAAAAGCAGAAATCACAGCTCTTGAAAGTGAAATTGACCGTAAGAATGAACGAATCCGAATTCTTGACGACCTTGAAAAGAATATGGAGGGTTATCAGGGCTCTGTTCGTAGCGTTATGAAGGAAAGTAAGCGTGGAGCTTTGAATGGTATCCATGGACCGCTTTCACAGCTTATAACCGTTAAGGATAAATATTCAGTTGCAGTTGAAACTGCTCTTGGTGTAGCAATTCAGAATGTTGTTGTTGACAACGAAAATGATGCTAAAAAGGCTATTGCTTTCCTTAAGGAAACACGAGGTGGTCGTGCAACCTTCTTACCATTAACAGCGATTAAATCAAGAAGTCTTAATGAAGAAGAACTTGATGATTGTTACGGATATGTAAATATTGCATCAGAGCTTGTAGCAACGGACAGTCAGTACAAAGATATTATCGAAAATCTTCTTGGTAAGACTGTTGTTTGTGAAGATATGGATTCTGCCATTTCGATGGCAAAGAAATATAAAAACCGCTTCAAAATCGTTACTCTTGACGGTCAGGTTATTAATGCCGGCGGTTCAATGACAGGTGGTAGTAAGGCTCATGGTGTGGGAATGCTTAGCCGTAGTAACGAAATTGAAAAACTTCGTGCGAGTGTAAAAGACCTTGAGGAAAAGAAAAATAATCTTGGGGTTCAGGAAAAAATGATTTCAGAGGACTTGTCTTCTGCTATTGCTGACCTTAACGGTATCGAGGGGGATATTCTTTCTGCAAATGAGGAGAAAATCCGACTTGAGGGTGAATATAATCTTGCGGCTCAACAGTATGAAACAACATCGGGTGGGGTTGGTGAGCTTATTGAAGAAGAAAGAATTCTTAATGACAGAATTGAAAAAATAAACAGTGACAGTATTACTGCTAAGAATAAGGTCGAAGAGCTGACAAATGAAATTGCCGAAAAGGAAAAGAGCCTTGAAGCAGTCAGCGGTGACAGGGAAAGTCTTGCAGTTGTTCGTGAAGAATTGTCACAGAAAGCAGAACAAATCAGACTTGAGATTTTGGGATATGAAAAGGATATTGAATCTGCTGATGATAATATCCGCAGACTTAATATTCTCAAAGGCTCACATTCTGACAGACTTACAGAGCTTGATAATGAAATTGAAGCATTCAGGAATAAAAATATCTGGCTTACAAAGGATATTGAAAGCTTAAGAGCTTCTGCTGATGAACTTCGTAAACAATGCGGTGATGCAAAAACGGATGTTGATGACTTGCTTGAAGCAAGAGCACAGCTTGAAAGAGAAAACATTGACCTTCGTAATCTTGAAAAGGAAAAGAGCTCCGAGAGAGAAAGAATCAGCGGTGAGCTTGCTCGTCTTGAAGAAAGAAAAGCATCAATGCTCAATGAGTTTGAGGAATATAACTCAAAGCTTTATGATGAGTATCAGTTGACAAGACGTGAGGCAATTGCTCTCCAGATCGTTATTGAAAATATCGGCGAAGCAAGAACTCGTCTTTCAGCACTTAAAAATGAAATCAGAGGTTTAGGCTCTGTTAATGTTTCTGCTATTGATGAGTACAAGGAAGTTTCTGAAAGATACGAGTTTATGTCAGAGCAGATTGGTGACGTAGAGAAATCAAAGGCAGAGCTTATCCGTCTCATTGATGAGTTGACAACGAAGATGAGTGTTCAATTCCGTGAACAGTTCCAGAAAATCAATGTGGCTTTTGGTGAGACTTTTGCTGAACTCTTTGGTGGCGGTAAAGCAGAGCTTGTCCTTGAAGACGAAATGAATGTCCTTGAATGTGACATTGAAATCAAGGTTCAGCCACCGGGCAAAAACGTTCAGAACATCAACTTGCTTTCAGGTGGTGAAAAGGGACTTTCAGCTATTGCGCTTCTCTTTGCAATTCTTAAGGTTACTCCTGCACCATTCGTAATCTTTGACGAGGTTGAGGCTGCACTTGACGACGTCAATGTTGTAAGATACGCACAGTATGTAAGAAGAATGACAAAGAATACACAGTTTATTCTTATTACTCACCGTCGTGGTACAATGGAAGAAGCAGATATGCTTTACGGTGTTACAATGCAGGAAGAGGGCGTATCAAAGATACTTGAACTTAAAACTGCAGAACTTGCAAGAAAATTAGGTCTCGCCTAATTTTACCCATCTTGCACTTTTTTGCTATGGTAACTCGTGTATCTTCATACACTTCGCCATCGCAAAAAGCACAATACAGGCAAACTAAGGCTACGATATGTATATTTAAAATAATGAGTTAAACAAAGGATTATCATTATGGGAATTTTTAAGAAAATAAATTTTGGTCTTACAAAGACAAGAAATAAAATGGCAGGAGCTATTGACGATATGCTCGACAGCTTCGACGAAATCACAGATGACCTTTATACTGAACTTGAAGAGATTCTTGTAATGGGTGACGTTGGTGTTACAACTGCCGTAGAAATAACAGAAAAACTTCGTGAAGAGGCTGAAAAAGGCAAAATCAGGGATGCAAATCAGGTTCGTCAGAAGATTAAGGATATTATTTCCGAAATGCTTTATGGTGGCGAGGATATGGGACTTATCACAGTTCCGTCAATCATCCTTGTTATTGGTGTAAACGGTGTTGGTAAAACAACAACAATCGGTAAAATGGCTGCTATGTATAAAGCGCAGGGTAAGAGTGTTATCCTTGGCGCTGCGGATACTTTCCGTGCTGCCGCTATTGACCAGCTTCAGATTTGGGCTGACCGTGCCGGTGTTGATATTATCAAGCACAAGGAAGGCGCTGACCCTGCGGCGGTTGTGTTCGACACAATCGGTGCGGCAAAGGCAAGAGATAGTGAAATCATTATTATCGATACTGCGGGACGACTTCATAATAAGAAAAATCTTATGGACGAGCTTAATAAGATTTACAGAGTTATCGACCGTGAGTTACCGTACTCTGACCGAGAGGTTTTGTTGGTGCTTGACTCAACAACAGGACAAAATGCGGTTAATCAGGCTCGTGAATTCCAGTCAGTTGCCGATATTACAGGTATTGTTCTTACAAAGCTTGACGGTACTGCTCGTGGCGGTGTTGTTCTTGCAATTAAGAATGAGCTTGGAATTCCTGTTAAGTTCATTGGTGTGGGCGAACAGATTGATGACTTACAACCATTCAAACCTTCAGCGTTTGCAGATGGCTTGTTTGACAAGATAGAATATAAGGATGAGGAGGACATTACACTTGAAATTGTTGAAAAGAATTTGGAAGAACCTGAAGAAACTCATGGAAATCTTTTACAAGAAGAAAAACTCACCCTTGAATACACTGACGGAGTTGAAGAAGATTCCCAGCCAGTTGACCGCGGATTGGAACAGGAAGAAGAGATAATCGAAGAACAGGTTGAAGAACAGGCAGAAAAGATTGACGAACAGCCTGAAGAAGAAAAACCTGAAAAGAAAGAAAAGAAGAGAAGGGGATTCTTTGGACTTTTTAATCGCAACTCATAATATGAAAAAACAAGCAGAGTTACAGAGGATTCTCGCTCCGCTTGGTATAAATGTTTTAACTGCCGATATGGCAGGAATAGAGCTCTCCGAGGTTGATGAAACCGGAGAAACCTTTGAAGAAAATGCATTTTTAAAGGCTGACAGTGGTTGTAAGGAAAGCGGAATGGTCTGTGTTGCAGACGATTCGGGACTTATGGTGGACTATCTTGACGGTGCACCGGGAGTTTATTCTGCTCGTTTCGGTGGCGAGCACGGAAATGATGCAAAGAATAACGAAAAGCTTTTAAGGTTAATGAAAGATGTTCCGGATGAGGAAAGAACAGCACGATTTGTAAGCTGTGTTTGTTGCTGTTTCCCTGATGGAAGAAGCTTTACAGTCCGTGGCACTTGTGAAGGCGTTATTGCTCACGAGGTACACGGTAACGGTGGTTTCGGTTATGACCCAGTATTTTTAGTAGGGGATAAAACATTTGGTGAGCTTTCTGCAGAAGAGAAAGATGAAGTAAGTCATCGTGGAAATGCACTCAGAAAATTTGTAGAAGAATTACCAAAGTATTTATAAAACGTAGGGGACGACGACTCGGCGTCCCGCAACAATAGGAGAATAATATGACAAGTAAAGAAAGAGCATATTGGAGAAGTCAGGCAAATGGACTTCAGGCATTGTTTCAGGTTGGCAAAGGCGGAATTTCAGATGCACTTATAAAGCAGACTGATGATGCACTTAAAGCAAGAGAACTTATTAAAATTAAGGTGCTTTTAGAAACAAGCCCTGAAAAACCAAAGGAAATTGCACAGAAGTTAGCAGAAGCAACAAATAGTGATTGTGTCGGAGTAATCGGTGGAAGTATGATATTCTATCGTTATAACCCAGAACTTCATAAAGATGAGAAGAAGGCGAAAAAGAGATGAAAATAGGTATTTTTGGCGGAACATTTAATCCACCTCACAAAGGACATAAGAGAATGGTTGACAGGATGGCAGCTGAATTAGAGCTTGATAAAGTTATTGTTATTCCTAATAAAATTCCTACACATAAGCGTTGTGACGATTTGGCTGACAATCATCATCGAGTAGCAATGTGTAAAATTGCATTCAGTGAACCAATATATGAAATCAGCACAATGGAAATGGATAGAGATACTGACAGTTATACAATTTTTACTGTAAATGAGTTGATGAAGCAGTATCCTAATGCTGAATTACATCTGATTATCGGCTCTGATATGTTCCTTATTTTCCATAAGTGGTACAAGCACAGAGAATTACTGGAAAAATGTAAGATTTGTGTTGCATCCCGTGATAATGAAGAAAATATTCAGAAGCTTCGTGCCTATGCTTTTGAGCAGTTGGAAATTTATATGCCGGAGCTTGATGCAAAGTGTGTACATATCTCACTTCTTGATGCTTATGAGGTAAGTTCAAGTGAAATCAGGGAAAGAATAAATTTGGGAAAGAGTCTTTACGGACTTGTTGACCCTGAAATTATTGAATATATGGAGCAGAACAAGTTATATGGTTACTCAAAGAAACGCTGAATTCCTTGATATAATTAAAAGCAGACTTGCTCCGAAAAGACTGTACCATTCAATTTGTGTTGCTGAAAAAGCAAAGCATCTTGCAGAAAAATATGGTGCAGACCCTGAAAAGGCATATACAACAGGACTTGTTCATGATATTATGAAAAATCAGTCTGTGGAAGATATGCTCATACTCATTGAAAGTGACGGACAGACGCTTACAGATAGTGAAAAAGCGATAACAGTTACTTTACACGCAATAGCAGGAGAGATATTTCTGAGAAAAGAGCTTGGTGTAACGGATGAAGAAGTGCTTTCGGCAGTCCGTTGGCACACAACAGGTAAAGAGGATATGTCTCTTTTTGAAAAAATAATCTATGTTGCCGATTTGGTGTCTGAGGACAGAGATTATCCTGATGTTAATGAAGTCCGTCAATTGGCAGAAGAAAATTTAGATAAAACACTACTTCGAGGGTTATCCTTTACAATAGAGGATAATGCAAAAAAATATAAGCTGATTCATGCTGATACAGTAAAAGCCTATAATTACCTTATCAGTAGTTACCGGAAAGGATAAGATAAATGGACAGAACAGAACTTATGAAAAAGATAGTTGCTACTATTGACAGTAAGAAAGCAACTAACATAAAATCACTTGAAATTACTGAACTTACTTCAGTTGCAGACTATTTTGTAATTGCAACAGGTACTTCAGGTACTCATATCCGTGCACTTTCAGACGAAGTTCAGGATGCGCTTACAAAAGAGGGTGTTGAGCCAAGGAATGTTGAGGGTAAATCAACAGGCTGGATTCTCCTTGACTACGGTACAGTAGTTGTTCACCTTTTCACACCTGACCAGAGAGAAACATACAGCCTCGAACATCTCTGGGGTGATGCTAAGGAGTATGATATCAGCTCGATAATCACAGAAGACTAAAACGAATAAAATATCTTTAAAGAAGGTTATATATATGAATTACGATTTTAAAGCTGCTGAATTAAAGTGGCAACAGAAATGGGAAGAAGCAAAGGTTTTTGAGGCTCAGGATAACTCTGAAAAGCCAAAATTCTATGGCCTTGTTGAGTTCCCATATCCATCAGGTGCAGGTATGCACGTTGGTCACATCAAGGCTTATTCAGGTCTTGAAGTAGTATCAAGAAAAAGAAGACTTCAGGGTTACAACGTGTTGTTCCCAATCGGTTTTGACGCTTATGGTCTTCCTACTGAAAACTATGCGATTAAAACAGGTATCCACCCGAGAAAAGTAACTGATATGAACATTGAAAAGTTCACAAGTCAGTTAAAGAGAGTTGGTTTCTCATTTGACTACTCAAGAGTAGTTGATACAACTGACGATAAGTATTATAAGTGGACACAGTGGATTTTCCTTAAAATGTTCGAAAACGGACTTGCTTTCCGTGAC
>JAZNTF010000089.1:0-3828 GCA_045591625.1 Candidatus Fimenecus sp. | reverse complement strand
ACTTGCCGATGAGGAATGCCAAATTTGTCAAGCTCTTCTCGAATGCGCTTGCTGGTGTTAAACTCTTCGAGTCCGAGTTCCGGATTTGCATGAATATATCGGCGGAGCTCGATCAGTTCTTCTTCATATTTTTTGATTTTAACTTTTAGTTCATCACGCTCAGTTTCATACTTCTGTGAGAGTTGCATAAAACTTTGTTCTTTAACCACTCCATTAATGTGCTTTTCAAAGAGTTTTTCATACATTATGGCAACCTCTTTGGTTCTTGCTGTTGCTTTATCAATACTACCTTCAAGAAACTTGCGTTGTTCCATAATGATTTTGTTTGTCTTTACTTCAAGAATCTCTGCAAAGGTTTCTTCATCTTCAATAAGAAAACTCGCAAGATTTCTCAGCTCAAGCATCACTATCTGCTCCAAGGAATCTGCCCTTACATAATGTGTCCCCTCACAAGTTCCTCGGCGACCTTTATAATTAGAACACATAAAATACTTAATGTCAGTATTAGGATGATTAACATTGAACCACAATGGGCTTCCACAATCTGCACAGTATAACAATCCGCAAAACATATTCTTTTCTGCGTATTTGGGATTAGGTGCTCTACGTTTTGCCTTAGCATTCATCTTCTGAACAGTTTCAAAAGTATCTCTTTCAATTATCGGCTCATGGACATTCTTAAAAATCTTCCAATTTTCTTCTGGGTTAAGAAGTCTTTTCTTATTTTTGAAGTTCTTTGAATAAGTTTTGAAATTAATGACATCACCACAGTATTCTTGCTGTGCAAGAATTTTCTGTACAGTTGATTTACACCATTTATAGGGGTCAGGCTGAGTTTTCTTACCGCCTTTGTTAAGACCTTTACTCTGCCAATATGCCATTGGAACCAGCACTTTCTTTTCCTGTAAAATACGGGCTATAGTTTCGTTACCTTTACCTTCAATACACATCAAAAAAATGCTTTTAACAACTTCTGCAGCTTCAGGGTCAACAACCCACTTCTTTTTGTTTTGTGGGTCTTTCATATACCCATACGGCGGTTGAGATAACGGCTCACCGAGATTACCTCTTATACGATGTGAGCAACGGACTTTTCTTGAAATATCCCTTGCATACATTTCGTTCATAATATTTTTGAATGGTGCAATTTCATTATCACCGTCATTACTGTCAACCATATCATTGACTGCTATAAATCTGATATTATGTTCAGGAAAAAAGTTATCTGTATAGTGACCAACCGAAACATAGTCACGACCAAGTCTTGATAAATCCTTTACCATTACTGTTGTAACATAACCCATTTCAATATCTTCAAGCATTGCCTGAAAACCTGGACGGTTAAAATTAGTTCCCGTATAACCATCATCAACGTAGAACTTTGTGTTGGTGAATTTTAACTCTTTTGCTTTTTGTAAAAGTAATTTTTTCTGATTACCTATTGAGTTACTTTCACTTTCAGTACCATCGTCACGGGACAAGCGACAATAGATAGCTGTTATACCAAAATTATCTGACTGCATTTATCCTCCCTTCTCCGGCAGTCGAATTTACATATTCTGTATTAAGTGTATTTATTTCATCGGTATTTGTTAAATGTGCAAAATCGCTTCCGATAAAAGCTGATATTTTTTCTTTCATAGTTTTGTTTTCTGTTTCACTGAAACTTGTTGTAACTTTATAACGGACACCATTAATTAAATATTCATTAGCATTATCAACTTTCCATGGATTAAATTCTGCCCGTGTGTTATCCATTATTCTATGAAAAGTTAATTTAAAATACTCCCAAATGGAGATTATTTTTTCTGTCATTATCATTCCTCCTTATTTAAGTTTTTGTTTTTATTTCTGTCGGGGTGTTAGGGGGTACAAAACCCTTAACAAGCGAATTTGTGTATATACAAATCCAATTCTCGTTGAGACTGTTGCCACAGCATAAAAGTCGCAACAAGCAAATGTGAGTACTCAAATTCAGTGCTTGTTAAGACTGATGCCACTACTTTTACCGTTCCCACTGTCTTTGTTTTTGAAGAAACACAGCATATCTCGCAAGAGCTTTTTCTGTTATTTCTTCCATCTTTTTAGGTGGCATATCTTTCTTGAAATACTTCTTAAAAGTTACAACAGGAATCTTTACATACTCCTTTTGATTAGCTTTTTGTTCTTGCATAATTTCAAAGATAGCATCCATACTAAGTTTCTTTTCATCACTTAACTTATGCATACGCTGAGCTTGTGAAAGCGACGGAGTACAATCTTCACTGTCAATAGTTTCAATTAAATTGCACTGTTCTTCTTCCGTTAAATATGAAAGTTCAACTGCAGGTGTAAAAGAAATTCTGCCTTCATCCACCATATCAAGAAGAATCGGTTGCAAATTATTAAGACGGATATATCTCTGAATTTGCATTCTTGAATCGGGCATTGTTTCTGCCAACTTTTCATCACTACGGAACTTCGTCCCAACTTGTGACGAAGTTAAATCAGTCCTTGCTCCTTGTTTTTTAATTGCATCGTGTTTCATTTTATATGCACGAGCTTTTTCACTCGGTAAGATTTTTTCTCGGCTGAGGTTACAATCAACAAAATTAATTATCGCTTCTTCTTTTGAAAATTCTCTTACATAAACTGGAACAACTTGGAGATTTAATTCATTTGCAATTTGCCATCGTCTGTGACCAGAGATTATTTTATAACCGTTATCAGACTTATTAACAATGAGTGGTGTGATAATTCCGAACTCCATAATGCTGTCACGAAGCTCATCGTATTCACTTTCATCAACACTCTGAAACGGATTGTTTTCAAAGGGATGCAATAAATTGAGATTTAAATATTCAATTTTTTCATTTGACATAAATGTGTTTTTCCCTTTCTTAAGATTTAATTTTTGTTTTCTGAAAAGTTGTCTTTACATTTTGCTAAAGCATTTTTTCACTTCCTTTACTTTAAAATTTTGCATTTAAAAATCCTCGTACTTAAACTTAAAGTGCGAGGATATGTATTCAGGTTGATTTGTTTTTATGGAATGTGTTATAATTGTTTCGACAAATAAAAATTTGTAGGTGAACAAATGACGAAACATATTGCAAATATAATTACCGGTTGCCGTATTATCGGCAGTATTCTGTTGCTGTTCTTTCCTACTTTTTCCTTAGCTTTTTATATCACATATCTCATCTGCGGTTTTAGTGATATGATAGACGGTACCATTGCCAGAAAAACAAACAGTATCAGCAAATTCGGAAGCCGACTGGACACTGTTGCCGACCTTATTTTTGTAGTGGTATCCTTGTTTAAGCTGGTGCCGGCAATTCATATTCCGGGATGGTTGTGGATATGGGGCGGTGTGATTGCGGCTATTAAAATCAGCAATATCATATTAGGATATGTTACTGAAAAACAGTTTGTATCTCTGCATACGGTTATGAATAAAATAACGGGATTACTGCTGTTCCTGTTGCCTTTGACAGTATCCTTAGTGGAATTAAAATACACTGCCATAGTTGTGTGTTTCCTTGCAACACTTTCTGCAATTCAAGAAGGATACTATATTATAAAAGGACGAGAATTTGTTTAGTTTTTAGAGCGACAAATAAGAATTTGGCGAGATGAAATACATGAAAATATTATGGATTATTATTTTGGTAGCAGATAATCTACTACCATTGTTACTGGCGCATTTTTATCCAAACTATAAGCATAAAGAAATGGCACTCTCGGTACTGGGTTCACGGCAAAGTCCTGTAAAGTGGATTTACAATGTGTGGTGCATACTCTCGGGTGTCGTTTTCTGTATTGCTCCGTATGCGTTGTATCAAGAAT
>JAZNTF010000088.1:0-2744 GCA_045591625.1 Candidatus Fimenecus sp. | reverse complement strand
CTCAGAGTTGATGAAGACCGTGAAGAAATTTACACACAGGGCAAAGACGGAGAAAGAGTAAGCTACAATCCGCCGAGATACAAGTTTACTTATGATTTCTACATTGATATCAAGGTAAACAATCCTTATTTCGACGAAATTACTGCAAGACTCAATGACAGCGATGTTGAGGGTATGGGCACAATGGAATATAACCGCTATCAGCAGACTGCACAGCAGGTTATAAACAACCTTACACAAAACGGTAATGCAGGAATGAATAATGGCTTTAATCAACCAATGAATAATGGTTATAATCAGCCAATGAATAACGGTTACAACCAACCCATGAACAATGGTTATAATCAGCCAATGAATAACGGTGACAACCAACCCATGAACAATGGTTATAATCAGCCTATGAATAACGGTTATAATCAACCTATGAACAATGGGTTCAACCAACCAATGAATCAGGGTTATAATCAGCAACCAGCATATACTCAGCCCGTTCAACAGCAAGCACCTGTATCACAGGCCTGGGTATGTCATTCATGTAATACAACAAATGAAGGCGGAAGATTTTGCATAGCTTGTGGTACACCACGAGGTTAAATAATGAAAAATAAACTCATAATTGCAGTAATTATCATATTTGCATTAGCAATAATCGGAATCACTTATTATGTAAAAAATGTAATGATTGTACGGGATAAAGACGGTATGGTCTTTGACTCGAAAAAACAGATTGCTGTGATGGATGAAATTTATGAAAAAGGAGATGATTCATAATGCCGACAATTGCTGAACAAAAATGTCCTTGTTGTGGCGGTGGCGTACAATTCGATGTTGGTGCACAGAAACTTAAGTGCCCATTTTGTGAAACTGAATTTGAAATAAATCAGTTGCAACAGGAACAAGTTGAAGACACCGATTCAATTAACTGGTCAGCACAAGACAATCAATGGTCAACAGGAGAGACGGATGGTATGAATGTATATTCTTGTCAATCCTGCGGCGGTGAGATTATTGCAGATAGTACAACAGGTGCTTCAAAATGTCCGTACTGTGATAATCCTGTTGTGATGAAAGGTCAATTTTCAGGTGCTCTTCGTCCTGATTTGGTAATTCCTTTTAAATTGGATAAAAAGGCTGCTAAAGAAGCATTTAAAAAACACCTTGCTGATAAAAAGTTTGTTCCGAAGGCATTCCTTTCCGATAACAGGATAGATGAAATAAAAGGTGTTTATGTTCCTCATTGGCTTTTTACCTGTGATACATTTGCGAATGCAAACTTTAAAGCAGCTAAGGAAAAAGTATGGTCTGACAACAATTACAATTATAAAGAAACCTCATATTATGAGGTTTACAGAAGCGGCAACATAAGCTTTGATAATGTCCCTGTTGACGGTTCAACAAAAATGCCCGATGACCTTATGGAATCGGTTGAGCCTTTTGATTTGTCGCAAGCTGTTGATTTCAACACAGCCTATCTTGCGGGGTATCTTGCAGATAAATATGATGTTACCGTAGAACAGAGTATGAACAGAGCCAACGAAAGAATCAGAACCAGTGCAGGTGATGCTTTGGAAGAAACTGTTAAAGGATATAACTTTATTGATTCTCGTATTGTAAATATGAATATAACAAACGGTTTTTACAAATACGCTCTTTATCCTGTGTGGATTCTCAATACATCATGGAACGGTAATAAATACACCTTTGCAATGAATGGCCAGAGTGGAAAGTTTGTAGGCAATCTTCCAACAGATAAAAAAGCTGTTGTGATAGCATCCTTATTACTTGGAGCAGGGTTAAGTGCAGTTTTTTGTGGATTATCGTACCTGCTTGGATGGCTTTAAGGAGGTGCTGAATATGATTAAAAGAATACTAACGATTCCGCTTGTTATTGTGTTTTGTGCTTTCTTATCAACATCTGTTTCAGCATATACTGAACAATACGTTTTAGACTATAGCAATTCGTTATCCTATAGTGAAATTCAGGAGTTAGAAAGTATTGCCGGTCAAATTGAATATGAATACGACTGTTGTGTTATGTTTTGCATTACAACGGAAGATGCATCTGAAAGTTATGCATTAAACCTTTATGATACATATACCGATAATGAAAATGGCTTAGTGTTAATCCACGATATCGAAGATAAAATGTATTATTACTATATAACTGATGATGCGAAGTTACAATTTGGTGCAGATGAAATTGCAAAACTACAAGATGCTTATGACTCAAATGAAAGCTATTTTGGAGGAATAGAAGATTATTATGAGGTTGCTGAGTATTTGTTAGATTCCGGAGAGGCAGTAGTTTTACCGGATGAAGAAATATACGCAACCGGTGATGGTTTGGTTGACCGAACCAAAAACACCGCCAAAGTAATTGTTGCATGTATAGTGGCAGGTATGATTGCAGGTTTTATAATAATCTTTGCCATAGCATCAAAAAATAAGTCCGTAAGAATGCAGAAAAATGCAACCGTATATACCCGTCCGGGAAGCTTTGTTGTAACAAACAGTTATGATAATTTCCTGTATAAAAAGCTTGATAAAACACCAAAACCTAAACAAAACAATAAGGGTTAAACGAGTAATATTATTTTATATGTGAAAAAATCTTAAAAGATGGGAGTATATTATTATGAAAAAATATTTAGCCATAATTCTTAGCTTGGTAATGCTGATTTCATTATCAGCTTGTGGCGGTAACGATAACCCTGATACCCCTGAAAAACCTGATAAACAGGAAC
>JAZNTF010000087.1:0-2387 GCA_045591625.1 Candidatus Fimenecus sp. | reverse complement strand
ATAATCCGCCACAATCGCACCAACAAATACAATCATCCTTTAAAATTAAAGTAGCATCAAGAATCTCACAAGTATAGTTTCCATCAACAGGGCATAGTTTTAATTTATTTAAACCTATAAACTCCATTTCTAACATAGAATTATCTTCAAACTGACGTTGTATTACAACCTTTAATATTCTTTTATCGTTTATCGGGTGCATTGATAAATCTTCATCCACATAAGCTCCACTTACATATTTCATTTCTTTAATGCAACTATCGTGAAATCCACTAACCGTTTTCATAAAATCATTTATATCTTCATTATTAACAATTTTATTCCACATGACTATTCCCTACTTATATTGTGTCGTATTTTTCACAAAGGTATTGCATTGCGAGTTTATATCCCTCGAGTCCCTTGCCGATTACATGATGTTCGCAAGCCATACCTGCGTATGAGATTTGTCTGAATGATTCACGCTTTTTCACATCGGAAATATGGACTTCAACTGCAGGGAGTCCCACAGCTTTGAGTGCGTCAAGAATCGCGATGCTTGTGTGGGTGTACGCTGCAGGATTGATGACAATTCCATCAAAATCGCCATAAGCCTTTTGGATTTCGTCAACGATTGTACCCTCGTGGTTAGACTGAAAGCATTCAACTTCACATCCGAGTTCATTTGCCCATTCTTCAATTAACGCAAGTAAAACCTGATAATTCTGATTTCCGTAAATGCCTGGTTCACGAATACCCAGCATATTTAAATTTGGTCCGTTAATTACAAGGATTTTCATATTTTATTTATCTCCTCAAGAATTTTTTCTGTAACCTCTTCTACTGTTCCGTTACCGTCAACCTCAATATGAGCAAACTGACGATACATCGGCATTCTTTTTTCATAAAGCGCCTTTACACCTTGAATCTGTGACAAAGGTCTGTTTTTCGTCGGAAGCTTTTCCGCATCACGATTTATGAAAACGATTATTCCGTTTTGTTTTAAAGGCATATAATTTTCTGTTCTTGTTACAACTCCGCCACCTGTTGCGATTATTGTGCTTTTTTCTCTGCCTGCGAGATTAACTGCCACACTTTCGCATTGTCTGAAATAATCTTCACCATATTTTTCGATAATTTCAGGAATAGGTTTATTTTCGGCATTTTCTATCTTTGCATCAGTATCGATAAAATCCTTATTCAGTCTTTCGGAAAGTTCTTTTCCGATTGTTGATTTTCCGCAACCTGCCATACCTATTAATACAATATTGCACATCTGCTTAAAGAGGACTTTTGTGATGTTTTCGCAAACCCGGTCGTCAACCTTTGTACCGAAGAATATTTCATGGGCTTTTTTAGCCTGAGCTACAAGCATCGGAAGACCTGCCACAGCCGGAATACCAAGATTTTGTGCATCCATTACAAGTCGTGTTCTCAATGGATTATACACAACATCAAAAACTCCCTTAAGATTGGGAAACATCTGAAGCTCAACAGGTGAATTCATATTATCAGGATACATTCCGACAGGTGTTGTATTGACAATGATTTCCGTATTTTGTTCTCCATATATGTTGGTATAGTTAATTTCCCCATTTCGTGAAACTATTTTCACCTCACGAGCACCCATATCAGTCAGCACTGCCTGAACTGTGGCTGATGCACCACCCGAACCTAAAATAAGTGCTTTTTTATCCCGTATATCAATTCCTGATTTTTCAACCATATACCTAAAGCCGGAATAATCAGTATTATCACCATAGAGTTTCCCGTCACGGACAGTTATTGTATTAATAGCACCGATTTTCAAAGCTTCCGGTGAAATCACATCAAGATATTCCATCACGGCTTTTTTATATGGAATTGTAACATTGATACCCTTAAACTTTTTCTCTGTTAAAAAAACTTCAAGCTTCTCAGGTGCGATTTCAAAAAGATGATAATCTTCATTCCCTAAGGACAGATGAATCTGTGGTGAAAAGCTATGTGGTAAATGTTCACCTAAAAGTCCGTACATATTTTTTCTCCTTATAACAGAACATCAAGCAAGGTGATTGCGGTTACTGCTTCAATTACGGGAACTGCCCTCTGTACTATACATGGGTCGTGTCTGCCTTTAATCTGCAATTTCTGTTCAGTCTTATTTTCAAAACTTACACTATTCTGCTCCTTAAAGATAGATGGAGTTGGTTTAATTGCTGTTCTGAAAATTATAGGCATACCATTAGTAATTCCACCGTTTATGCCACCTGAATTATTTGTTCTTGTTCTGATTTCGCCATTCTCAATACAAAATTCATCATTATTCTCACTACCGTAAAGGTCAGTTGCATTGAATCCGTTACCGAATTCGATACCCTTTACTGCAGGAATACCGAAGATATTCTTCGCAAGTTGATTTTCAATTC
>JAZNTF010000086.1:0-4067 GCA_045591625.1 Candidatus Fimenecus sp. | reverse complement strand
GTGATAAATGGCATAAACGGATGTAAGAGTTTGAGTGTATTTGACATTACATAAACGAGAACTGCTTTAACAGTAGCCTTTGCAGTTGGGCATTCACCGTTAAGACGAATTTTTGCGATTTCGATATACCAGTCGCAGAATACATCCCAGATAAAGTCATAAAGTTTCTGTACAGCAAGTCCGAGTTCGAACTTTTCAAGTGAATCTGTAACATCCTTAACAAGGTCGTTGTACTTAGAAAGAATCCATTTATCCTCAATAGCAAGGTTCTTTGGAACATATGGTGCATATTCGTTTTCATCAAGGTTCATAAGGATAAAACGTGCAGCATTCCAAATCTTGTTAGCAAAGTTTCTACTTGCTTCAACCTTTTCGTCAGAGAAACGCATATCGTTTCCCGGGCTGTTACCTGTTGCAAGAGTAAATCTTAATGCGTCAGCACCGTACTGGTCGATAATTTCAAGCGGGTCAATACCGTTACCGAGGGACTTTGACATCTTTCTGCCCTGAGCGTCACGAACAAGACCGTGAATAAGAACTGTGTCAAACGGAACCTGTCCTGTGTATTCAAGAGCTGAGAAAATCATACGAGAAACCCAGAAACCGATAATATCGTAACCTGTTACGAGAGTGTTTGTTGGGTAGTAGTGCTTAAGGTCTTCCGTCTGTTCAGGCCAGCCAAGTGTTGAGAATGGCCATAATGCTGATGAGAACCATGTATCGAGTGTGTCCTCATCCTGACGGATATTTGTGCTGCCGCACTTCGGACAAGCTGAAATTCCGTTCTTTGTAACAACTGTTTCACCACAGTCATCACAGTACCATGCAGGAATTCTGTGTCCCCACCACAACTGACGTGAAATACACCAGTCACGTGTACCGTTCATCCAGTTAAGGTAGTTCTTTGTAAATCTTTCAGGAATAAACTTTGTTTCGCCCTTTTCTACTGCTTCTATTGCAGGCTTTGCAAGAGGAACCATACGAACAAACCACTGTTTTGAAACCATTGGCTCGATTGTGTTGTGACAACGATAACAAGTACCAACCTCGTGCTTACGTGGTTCAACTTCCTTAAGATAGCCTCCTGCCTTAAGGTCTTCAAGGATAGCTTTTCTTGCTTCCATTGTTGTCATACCTGCGTACTTGCCGCAGTCAAGAACCTCAGGCTCGTTTTCAGTAGCACGACCGCTTGCGATAAGCTCGTCGGCAATTCTCTTATCCTCTGCACCTGTAAGGTGACCGTCATATGTGAATGTACGAACGATAGGAAGATTATTTCTCTGTCCAACCTCAAAGTCGTTAGGGTCGTGAGCAGGAGTGATTTTAACAACACCTGTACCCTTTGTCATATCTGCGTGTTCGTCACAGACAATCGGAATTTCCTTGTTAAGTAAAGGAAGAATTACATGACAACCGTGAAGATGCTTGTATCTTTCGTCAGCAACATTGATAGCAACTGCTGTATCACCGAGCATTGTTTCAGGACGAGTTGTAGCAAGTTCAAGTTTTTCGCCTGTTTCCTTAACTGTGTAAAGAAGATGCCAGAAGCTACCATCCTGTTCTTCGTATTCAACTTCTGCGTCAGAAATTGATGTGTTACAGCAAGGGCACCAGTTAACCATACGGTTACCACGATAAATCAAATCTTTTTCATAAAGACGACAGAAAACTTCGTTAACAGCCTTACTGCAACCTTCGTCAAGAGTGAATCTTTCTCTGTCCCAGTCGCATGATGAACCGAGTTTCTTTAACTGTTCGATAATTCTGCCACCGTACTGCTTTTTCCAGTCCCAAGCTCTTTCTAAGAAGCCATCACGACCTAAATCTTCTTTAGTGATACCTTCCTTACGCATTGTTTCAACGATTTTTGCCTCAGTTGCAATAGATGCATGGTCAGTACCCGGTAACCAGAGTGTATCATACCCTGCCATTCTGTGATAACGAATAAGAATATCCTGTAATGTGTTATCAAGAGCGTGGCCCATATGAAGTTGACCTGTAATGTTTGGTGGTGGAATTACAATAGTGTAAGTCTTTTTACCTTCTTCACGCTTTGCGTGGAAATATTTGTTGGAAAGCCAGTCTTTGTATATCCTGTCTTCAACATTTTTAGGATTATACTGTTTTTCAAGTTCCTTGGACATATATATCTTCCTTTCAGTTAATTTGTAAAATAAAAATCGTCCCATACATAATTGTATGAGACGAAAAAATATCCGTGGTACCACTCAAATTGCTGTTTTTTAACAGCCACTCAAAATTCTTAACGGGAATTACGCGTTTTCACTTAACGGTATGTTACTACTTTAGGCAAAACCACTCGAAAGCTACATATCGATTTAAGGGCTGTATTGTCTTGCACCAAACGACAACTCTCTGAAAGCTAACACAATAAATCTTACTCTTTGTCATAGTGTTTAATATATTCAATTCCAAATGATTTTAACAATAAAACCTTTAATTGTCAAGGCTTTATACACAGTTTTACGCACTTTTATACTGTTAACGATGTAATAATACTTGAATACACCTTAACAGGGTCGTTTATGAAATTTTGTTTTACTGTTTCTAACTGCAAACTGTCAACAACATAGATTGAAAGTTTCATCATTTCTGTGTCACGGTCAAAAAGAGTGAATGTGATTGTGTATCCACCGTCATCTTCTTTTTTGACTTCGATTTTATTCTCTCGTTCAACCTTTGCTTTTGTTGTAAGTCGAATTGCCGAATTAACCGCTTTTTCACGAACAGTTTTAGGAAGGCTTGTCTGTAAAAGTTCAGCAGCTTCCCTGCCCTTTTCAGTTACTGAAATGACTTCTTCGTCATCGAGAATGTCAGCAGTAATATTACCTGTTTTTAAAAGTTCTTCGATTGCCTGACCGACTTCGAAGAAGTTTGCAAGACCATCTTCCTGCATTGCATCATTGAGCATCTGTCGTGTCATTGGTGCATCAACACTTTTAAGAAGATAACAGATAAGAAGTCTTATATCATCACGGTTGCGGAGTCCGCCAAGTTCAATTCCCGCATCAAATGCATCAAATTCCATAAGTCTCACTCCTGCAATTCTTTAAGTATTTCTTTAATATCCTGACGGACATAAGTTGGTTTGATTTCGCTGTTTTCGATGTCGTCCATTGTGCTTTCGCCACTTAACACGCAGATTGTATCAACGCCTGCATTATATCCTGACGCAATATCAGTATAAAGTCTGTCACCGATTACAACAGTTTCTTCTTTTGTGAAATCGGAACGCTCAACAGAGAAATCAATCATAAATCCGTCGGGTTTACCGATATAAAGTGGTCTGCGATTAGTTGCATAATTTATAGCCTCGCACATTGCGAAACAATCAGGCACAAGACCAAATTCAGTAGGACATCCTCTGTCAGGATTTGTTGCGATATATGGAATATCCTTTTTAGTCTGCAACAAATAAGAAACATCCCACAACTTTTTATATGTAAGTTCAGTATCATAACCAACGCAGATACAATCAGTATCTTCGTCTGCCTCAGTTGTGATATTGACACCGTATTTTTCCATTTCAGCAATCATTGAAGCAGTTCCCATACAATATATTTTCTTATTCGGGAAATGCTTGTTGAGATAAAGTGCGGTAGCCTGAGATGATGTGAAGAAGTTATCTTCTGTCACCTTTATTCCCATATTTGAAAGTTTAATAACATAATCCTTGACCGAACGGGACGAGTTGTTTGTGATAAATACATACTGTCCGCCAACAGACACGATATGTGCTAAAAATTCATTGACACATTCGAAAAGACGAGCACCCTCATAGATTGTTCCGTCCATATCAAGTAAGAATAACTTTTTATCTTTTAAAGACATTTTATTACCTCTTATCTGTTAGCCTTTAATTTTGCAAACAATTTCACATTCCTTGATTTTACCTTTGAGATAAATGCACCCTCAAGGTAGGTTAAGAATGTGAATTTAAGCTTAATCGGAATAAGCATTAATTTCATTACAAGTGAATTTGGTTTTGCGATTTTTAAAGATTCACGCACATTTTCACTTGTGATTATATTTTTAATCTCCTGCAT
>JAZNTF010000085.1:0-5942 GCA_045591625.1 Candidatus Fimenecus sp. | reverse complement strand
GGGTGCTGAATGCCGAGTGCTGAGTTAAGGGTTGCGACGCTATTTTAAAATCAAATGCGAAGCATTTCCGAAATTCTCAATTCTCAATTCTCAATTCTTAATTCAAAATATATAATATTTTTAAATTGGAGTGTTAAAAATGCCATTAGTAAATGCAAAAGAAATGCTTACAAAAGCAAAGGCTGGCCACTACGCAGTTGGTCAATTCAACATCAACAACCTTGAATGGACAAAATCAATCCTTCTCACAGCACAGGAAATGAATTCTCCTGTTATTCTCGGTGTTTCTGAGGGTGCAGGTAAATATATGTGCGGTTACAAAACAGTTGTTGGTATGGTTAACGGTATGCTTGAAGAACTTAATATTACAGTTCCTGTTGCACTTCACCTTGACCATGGCTCATATGAAGGTGCAAAGGCTTGTATCGAAGCTGGCTTCAGCTCAATTATGTTCGACGGTTCTCACTACCCAACCGACGAAAACATTGCAAAGACTAAGGAATTAGTTGCAATTTGTGAAGAAAAAGGTCTTTCAATTGAAGCAGAAGTTGGTTCAATCGGTCGTGAAGAAGACGGTGTTGTTGGTGCAGGTGAATGTGCTGACCCTAAGGAATGTAAGATGATTGCTGACCTTGGCGTTACAATGCTCGCAGCTGGTATCGGTAATATCCACGGTAAATACCCTGAAAACTGGGCAGGTCTTTCATTCGAAACTCTTGCAGCAGTTCAGGAAGAAACAGGCACAATGCCTCTCGTTCTCCACGGTGGTACAGGTATCCCAGCTGATATGATTCAGAAGGCTATCTCACTCGGCGTTTCAAAAATCAATGTTAATACAGAATGTCAGCTTGCATTCCAGGAAGCTACAAGAAAGTACATTGAAGAAGGCAAAGACCTTCAGGGCAAGGGATTTGACCCAAGAAAGCTTTTAGCTCCTGGTTGTGAAGCAATTAAAGCTACAGTTAAGGAAAAGATTGAACTCTTCGGTTCAGCTAACAAAGCATAATTTTCCGTAATACTTCGTTGCGTTCACCTCGCGGTATCTATATACAGCTTCGGTTCCGCGACATTGTCTAACGAAAAATTGAAAATGATTTTTACCGCGTGTCTATCGGCTCGCGGTATTTTTTATATATAAATTTTGCATCAAATTATGATTATATTCTTATTTATTGTTTAAAAAATACGATACTCAGCCGTAAAAATTACGATACCTAATTCCGACAAACTCTGGGTTGTCATTTGGTTTTATATCTGATAAGTTGAGTTTATAAATACGAAAAAAGGCAATATTGACTCATATTCCATATTGATATATAATTAAAGTGTATAATTTATTTGGAAATATCAGAGAAAGGAAAATATTATGAAAAAATCTAAGAGTATTTTCTCCGTATTTTTGGCATTGTTAATGATGCTCTCAATCATTCCTGTGTCTAATATTATTTCAAGTGCTACAACAACAACTCCGCCGACAATCAGCGAGAGTGAAGCTCGTGATAAAATTTATGAGCTTTATGAAATCCTTGGCGAGGATTCTCTTTTCACTACAACGCGTACTGCAACCTGTGGAGTTAAATCCAGCGGTCATGGTTGCGATTATTGCAAATTGAGTGAAATTATTGAGCAACAATGGTTTATCGATGAGTTCGGAACAACCACTATTCAACAATATCCTCATACATATAATTCAAGTGGAAAGGCAGGGGGACCTGACGGAAGCTCATGTTTCGGTTTTGCTGCTTTCGCTGAATGGTATGTGTTCAGCTCTTGCGAAACAGATAAAGTGACAACACAGTATGTGGGTACATTTGCTTCTAATTATGAAAACGCAACTGCGTATGTAAGAATAGGTGACTTGATACGCTTTGGTTCACGCCATTCAGCTATCGTTATCTCCTGTGATTCTACAGGAATTCAGGTTCTGGATTCTAACTGGGGCATTGATGGCTATAATTGTCAGGTGAAAATGCATAATGTAAAATATAACTTCACTGATACTTTTACAATTTCCCGTGCAACAAATTCATCTGCTGTTTCATCAACACCTGTTGCACCACCGTCCTGTGATTGCTCAACAACTTATGAAGGCAACTACAGATGTACAACAACGGGTGCAACTCTTAATATCAGAAGCGGACACGGAACAACATATTCTGTAATCGGTTCTATTCCTGAAGCTGCAATAGTATCTGTTTCAAAGGCTAATGGAGAATGGGCTCATATCACTTATGGTGGCGTGGTTGGGTATGCATCAATGAGCTATCTTGAAAAAATTGAGCCTATAGTAATCAAAACATCAACTGACTCTGTAAATCTTAAGCTTGGTGAGACTGAAAATCAGGTAATCGATGTTTGGACTGAAGGGAATTTCAGTGACTCATTTACTGTTCAATGCAATAGTGAAAATGATAAAATTACTTGCATATTAGGTGCTCTTAACAGTGATAACAAAATGCCATTGACTATTACTGCAAAAGCAACAGGAGCTTCAAAGGTTAATTTGTCGGTAAAAGATAATAAATCAGGTACGAATCTTAGTACTGCAACCATAAGTGTTAATGTTGATGCAAAGACATATACAATTTCATTCGATGCAAACGGTGGCAACAGTGCACCATCAAGTCAGACTAAAACGCATGGAACTGTATTGACTCTTCCAACTGAAAAACCAACAAGAACGGGCTATACATTCCTTGGATGGTCAGTGAATCCTACTGCAACAACTGCAACATATTCAGCAGGAGGAAACCTTACAGCAAATGCTGATATGACTCTTTATGCGGTATGGCAGAAGAATGATTTGACAGTATCTTCAATTGAAATTGCTTCAAATCCTGTAAAAACCGAATATTATATAGGTGACACATTTGATTCAACAGGACTTTCACTTAAGGTGAATATGAGTGATGGGTCAACAAAGACAATTTCAACAGGCTTTGCTGTTACAACTCCGGATATGACTTCGGCGGGTATAAAAACCGTGGTAGTTGAATATAGTGGCAAAACTGTAACATGTACGATTAATGTGGTTGAAAATCCGGTTACTCCGGACACAAGCTATACATTCTATATTGTTGCTCCGACTACAAATATAGTCAGCTATAAAAATACAGTTGTTCTTAAGACAAAAATTGAAGGTGATGCTCCTGAAAACTCAAAAATTGAGTGGACAAGCAGTAATGATAACTTCAGTGTTGAAAAGAATGCAGACGGTACCTTGAAGATAACTTCACAAAACAGCGGAAATACTTTGTTTACTGCAACACTCTGTGATGCGGAAGGTAATGTTCTCGCGATAGATGAAATTGAAATGAGTTCAAAGGCAGGCTTCATTGACAAACTCATCCGATTCTTCCTTACACTTTTCGGTCTTGTATGAAAAAAGTAAATAATTGTTAAATATGCTGTGTGGCTCTTCTGAAGACAGGGGAGCCATTTTTTTGTTTATAGTCATTTTGTAGTATTTATAACCGGTTATTTCAATATATTTACCAATTGATTAAAGCGCTAAAATGTTGTATTATATTATAGTATGGAGAAATAGGTGGTGAAGTGGTGAAATTCAAGAAGAGTATTGTTCCTTTTGTTGCAATAATTCTTGTTGTTGCGATTGTGGCAGTTTCATTACTAATTGATAATTCGAAAGAGCAATCTGCTAGTGGATTTGCTATGGGAAGTCCTGTGAATATCAAGATTTACGGAGAAAAAATAACGGGTGAGGACTTTTGTAGTGCTGCTATTGACCAAATTAAGTTTGTGGATAACAAATACTTATCCCATACAAATTCGACATCAGCAGTTTCAACATTGAATAGTGAAAAAGAAATTGTTGCGTTGAACTGGGTGTCAGATTACTTAAAGAAATGTGTTGAATTGTCTGAAAAAAGTGACAGTTTTACACTTTTCAGTGGTGAGTTAAAGGATTTGTGGCAAATTGAAAATGGTGGTTATGTGCCAACTGATGAAGAAATTGCAACATATCTCGAAAATCTGAATAATGCATCAATTAAAATTGAAGACAATGCTAACGGAATTAACACTATATCCATAAGTAACGGCAAGTTGGATTTAGGTGCATTGGGTAAGGGTACTGCCTGTGATGAGGCAATTAATTATCTGAAAGAAAATAAAGTAGAAAAAGCACTTGTTACTGTTGGTGGTTCAGTTGGTGCTATTGGAAAAGACCCATATAAAATCGGTATTCGTAATCCGTTCGGTGGTCAGAATGATTATTTCGCTATTTTGAAAGTGACAAATTGTTTTGTGTCAACATCAGGTGACTATGAAAAATATTTTGAAAAGGACGGCGTTCGTTATTCTCATATTTTTGATGCAAAAACAGGTAAGCCTGTACAGAATGACATAACCTCTGTGACTGTTGTTGCTGATGATGGGACAGTAAGTGATTTCCTTTCAACTGCAATTTTCTGTGAGGGTGTTGAAAAGGGTTTTGAACTTGCGAAAGAATTTGATGCTCGGATTATTATTGTAAAAAAAGATAAATCGGTTCTTGTTTCAAAGAGTTTGAAGGATAAATTGACAATTCAGGATGACAGCTTTTCGGTTTCGGTGATTGAATGAAAAAACTCATAACTAAAAAAGATTTTATATTGCTTGTTGTTGTGTTGATGATAGGCGTTGCAGGATTTTTCTTTATGAATTCGGCAAAGCATGGCACAATAGTTCAGATAAAGGTTGACGGTAAAGCTGTTGAGACTATACAACTTGACGGAGAACACTTTGAAAAAGAAATTAACGGTGTTACTGTCTGTTGTGAAAACGGTGAAATTTATGTGAAAGAGTCAAGCTGTCCTGATAAGGTTTGTGTAAGAAGCGGCAGAATCTCAAAAGCAGGTGAGGGTATTATATGTGCTCCCAACAGAGTGGCAGTTGAGATTATTGGCGAAAAAAAGCTTGATGCATTGACAGGGTGAATGTATGAGAAACGAAAAGATTAAAAGAATTACATTCACTGCACTTATGACTGCAATTTCTGTGGTGCTTTCATTTGCAGAAGGACTTTTACCAACGGCATTTTTTATGCCTCCGGGAAGTAAGCTCGGACTCTCGAATATTCCAGTTATGTTCTCAGCATCAAAATTGAGTGTTGGTGAAACATTACTGATTGTTTTGGCAAAATCAGTGTTTGTGTTTATAACAAGAGGATTTACCGCATTTTGTATGAGTCTTGCAGGTGGAATGCTCAGTGCAATTTGTATGATAATTCTGTTGCGAAAGAAAATAGGATTCGGATATGCCGGTATCGGTGTTTTGTCTGCGATATGTCATAATCTGGGACAGTTGTCCGTATCATTTTTCTTGGTGCAGAGCAGTGCAATTGTAGGTTATGCTCCCGTGATGCTTATTGCATCGGTTGTCACAGGTGTTTTAACAGGTACATTATTACGACTAGTAAAGCCGTATTTTACTAAATTAACAAATTTAAAGGAGATGGAATTGTGAGGCCTTTAAAAATAAAAGTCGAAGGATTGCTTAAAGCAGTAAAAAAAGGTCGTGGTGGTGTTAGCATCGCCCATCACAAAAATACTGCGGGTATGCGAGTTATAAGAATTCCGACACCGCCGTTTGTTCAGATAGCTATGACTCAGGGTATCGGTGCAGCATGTACACCTGTAGTCAAAGTGGGGGACTATGTTAAGCTTGGTCAGCTTATAGGTGATAGTGATGCTTATATCAGTGCTCCGATTTATTCTTCAATTTCAGGTACTGTTACTGAAATCAAGGATATTAAGCTTTCAACAGGTGTTACTTCAAAGGCAGTTGTTATTGAAAGTGACGGACTTATGACTCCTGACGAGTTTACTCCACCTGTGGTAACTGATGCACAGAGCCTTGTGGCTGCTGTTCGAAAATCAGGCCTTGTGGGACTTGGTGGTGCCGGTTTCCCTGCTCACGTAAAGCTTAATCTTCCCCAGGAA
>JAZNTF010000084.1:0-6544 GCA_045591625.1 Candidatus Fimenecus sp. | reverse complement strand
ATAATAAAAAGCAACTTATTTCATATCAGAACAGTAGTTTTTCAACTACTCAAAGTTCAATTAATTGTTATAAAGAAACTTCACTTAATTTTAAGACCGATTTACCTGCACCTTCTGGTATGGGTACATGGCAAAAATATACCGAGAACATTAACGAAATCCTTTCAAAATTAAGTCTTGGTAAAACTTCCAACCTTGCTTATGGCGACAAAGTTATTGTTGAACCAATATATGACTTGATGTTGGGTGGTACTTACCATTCAGTAACAGTAACAGAATATTCAGTTTATGGTAAATATTTCCTTGGTGGTGGTAGCGATGGTGGTAATTCAGCAACATCAAACACATGGGGATATATTTCAAAGTTTACTAATATAAACTATCCGAACTCTTTATACACACCAGACGGACAAGGCTTATGGACTGCAGCTTCTGCTCTTTCAAGTCGTGCTACTTTCAATACTATTATTGCAAAAGGTTATGGTGTAGGTATTGCTTATTCCGAAACTACTAATAAAACATATACGATTAAGTTTAATGGTAATGGTGCTACAAGTGGTTCAATGAAAAATCAGGCAATGACATATAACGTGGCAAAAAATCTTACTGCTAATTCATTCCAGAAAACTGGTAATGCTTTCTCAAAATGGAATACAAAAGCAGATGGTAGTGGTACAGCTTACAAAAATAAACAATCAGTTAAAAACTTAACATCAACTAATGGTGGAACAGTAAATCTCTATGCTCGATGGTCTCCGTACAAATTAAAGGTCTACTATAACGCTAATGGTGGTGTCATTTCTTCTGATACTTACTATAAAGGTGCAAATGATAATATTTGTTGGATAGATAAGCAAACGGAAGCATATAATACATGGACATACAACGAAACGAAAACTAATGGTCTTACTAATAGAAGTACCTTCGGTTTAACAAGAACTGGTTATTCATATAACCATTGGGGAACCTCGCCAACGAGTGGTAAAGTTTATGGTCAGGATGATAATACACTTGTTCCTACAAGTTTTACATCCGATATCAATAATGGTAATTGCTCTGTGACTGTATATGCCCAATGGATACCAATTCAGTACAACATAGTATTCAACGGAAACGGAAAAACAAGTGGCTCTACTGCTTCAATGGTATGCACCTATGACCAAATGTGCAATTTAACACAGAATGGATATATCAAAGATGGATATCACTTTGTAGGCTGGAATACTAAACCAGACGGAACTGGTACTTCATTTATGAATCAGCAAAAGGTTTTAAATCTTACATCAACCAAGAATGAAACAATAACACTTTATGCTCAGTGGGAAACCAATGCGTATACCATAGGATTTGATGGTAACGGACATACTGGTGGTTCAACGTCGGGTATGACTATGAAATTCGAGGAAACCAAGAATCTTACAGCTAATGGTTATTGGAAAACTGGTTATACTTTCAAAAATTGGAATACAAAACCAGATGGTAGTGGTGCAGCTTTCAGTAATCAACAAGCAGTAAAAAATCTTACAAATGTGAATGGTGGAACAGTAATCCTCTATGCACAATGGACTCCAATCGAATATACAGTAAGATTTGACGGAAACGGAAATACAAGTGGTTCTACAAATGGAATGAATTTCAAGTATGATGAAACCAAAAATCTTAATGAAAATGGTTATTTAAAGACCGGATATAATTTTGTGGGATGGAATACACAAAAGGATGGATCAGGTGTACAGTATGCGAATAAACAAGCTGTAAGGAATCTGTCATCAACAAATGGTGCAGTAATCACTTTATATGCTCAATGGTCACCGATAGATTATACGATTAAATTTGACGGAAATGGGGCAACAGGTGGTTCTACTGCAACTATGGCAATGACTTATGATGAAACAAAGAGCCTTACTGCAAATGGTTTTATAAGAGCATCGTATAAGTTCATTGGTTGGAATTCAAAAGCAGATGGTACAGGAATAAACTATACCGATAAACAGAGTGTTAAAAATCTTACTACTCAAAATGGTGCAACTGTAACACTTTATGCTAAATGGGAGTATGACCCTGTATTACTTGTAAATGAATGTGATGTTTATAGTGGTTCAAAAAGTGATAAAACAACTCTTTTTGGTGTTTCAACTGGAAAGTTTTTTGATGATTACGAATACAAAACTGATTACCCAACAATAGGAGATACGGTATGGTATAACATTTACTTCCCGGCTGAAGCTGAAAGCACACAGGTAAGACAGTATGTAAAATATAACGGTGGTTCTTGGACAACAAGAGATGTAATGCTTAGTAGTTCAAGTGCATCGTCACAGTGGTTCCCTATACAGTTTACAGGGAATTATAAAACAATTACTGCAGAACAGCAGTATTTTGAAATTCAAGCTAAAACTGATTGGCTTGATGCTTCGGGTAATATTCTCAAAAGTGGTAACATTAAGACTTTCTATATTCCTATTAAACCCGTTGTTCATAGAACACAGATAAGTGCAACAGGTTATGAAGGAAGTGTTGTAGCGTATAACAGTTTTGATGGTTCAAGTGGTAAACTTTATTCCGGTCAGCATATCAAGATTGCCTATAAGTACACGGCTGATAATAAGTGGTCTGCAACTGAATATTTAAGAGGTTCAATGTATCATTATAATGGTTCAAGTTGGACTAATGCTTATACCTCCAATGGCGGGTATGATGCAGCAAAGAATAAAGTTAGTATTTCGAAATCTTTACCAGTTACACTAAGTAGTTCAATAGGCATTTATACAGTTCCTGTTACAAGTCAGAATAAACTTCACTTCAAATTAGAAACTTGGTGGGTGAGTGATAAAGAAAACACTTTTGAATCAACTTGGTTTAATCTTCCTGTAGTTCGTGCTGATGTAGCACTTTCAAAGATAACCCTCGTTGATGCAAATACAAAGAAAACTCTTGACCCAAACAATCTTGAAGTAGGACAAAATGTTCTTGTGAGATATACTTACAAAAATAATACCGATGTTAAGGTTTATACTGAGGGTTTTAAGAATGATAAAACACAGATAAGTGGTGTATATGCAATTCCTGCAAAGTCTTCTATAACTGTTGATGGTTATACCTTTATTGTGCCGAACAAGAGAAATATCAGTATTTGGGGTGGTGTTTATCTTGAAGGGATGGGCATTTATAAAACTGATTATGAGTCAAATAGTAATAACAATGCTCTGACTTTAAGTTGTAAGGTTAATCACCCATTAAGACTTCAACCTATTGCACAGAATGCAGATTATCGAGAAAGTACAGAAGTTATTACGAGTTTCTGGCTTCAAAACAGTTGTTTCGATGACTATACCCCATCAGAAGAAGTGTCAATAAAATTCTGTGTTTATAGTGGTTCAACGCTTATAAAGAATTATATTAAAACACAGGCAGTTGTTCCAGGGAACGATTATAATCTTATATATTTTAAATGGAAAGTTCCTACGGGGTTAAATTATGCAGATATTAAAATAAAAGGTGAAATAATTGATGATAGTGTATCATACAACAAGGTGTCAGCTAATTATTCAACTACACCGTATACAAGAGTGCAGACACCAGATACACAATTCGAAAAGAAAGGTCCGGCAGGGTTTAGAATTCCTGATGATACTTCGGTGAAAGGAACAACTTGTAAATGGTGGGAATATATTTACTCGAATGGAAAATTTATAAAAACAGAATATTGCATCGGTTATGAAAACAATACAATAAAGATTACCCCAGCAAACACACGAACAGCCACAAAGAGTGGTAGTGTTTGGTATATGGATTCAGGTTATGGTATTACAATGTTACTTGATAATGGAATAGAAGTAGCAAAGAATGGATATTCCTCAGCTCCGATAGGTGCATATACCATTCCACAGTATGCAGAAGCATATTTCCCTGAATATAGTTACGCTACAACAAAAGGAAAGACAACAACTCTTGCTCTTTCGAATGATAAATGGATATTTCCAATCAATGATTCTTATGGAAATGTTCATTTTACACCACTTTGGTATCCAGACGGAGAATATATTATAAGAGTTAAACTTAGTGATTTGTGGACACCTGCAGGTATGATAACCTCGGAATATAAATCTAATATGATTAAAATTAAAGATTCCGCATATGATGATTGGTATATTGGCAGATAATTTTACTTTAAAGGGTAGCTTAATGTAGCTGCCCTTTCTCTTTAGAAGTATAAACAGAAATTTAAAAATTAAGGAGATGAAAAATTTGAATAGTGAAGAAAAGAGAATGGCGGGAAATTATGTAATAATACATTCATTTGAAATCGGCTTAAAAGAAATCATAATTGGAGAAGACCAAAATGCTTCGCCTGATGAAAGATTTGTAGTTGCCAATTATGAAAATAATGGCATATTTGAAAGATATATCGATGCTCTTGTTAGTGGTAATTTTGCAGAAATTGTAAAGATTTTTGCTGAAAGAATAAAAAATGAAGCTGAGCGTGTTGTCGAGGAATTATCTAAAATAAAAGTAGATATTACTCCTATTAATGCTGACGGATGTATTCCCATAAAGGTTGATGATTCTATTAAAGATAAGATTGTGGTTATAAGAGCAGATGTTTTTAAGCCTGAATATCAAATTGCAACAAGACAACTTCAACTATGTACAGGTGGGTTTGGTTCATCACCTAATTCAAGAGGTTCAGCGTGTTTTTGTACTAATCTTTATAGTGGTAAAGAGTCTAGGTTTGAACGGAGTGATATTCTTGGTGTAATAGAAAAAGAACAACTCCCTGAATGGGCGAAAAATAGAATAGATGATGTTCAAAAAGAACGTTCCGAAAAGAAAAAGGGCAGGGATGCAAGATGACACTTTATGCAAACCCGAAGAAAAATAATGAATGGGGTAAATTGGTTCATCCTCAACAAAAGGAGCGAGGTGAAGTGCGGTGAACTTCATCGTCAAATATGAAGGTTAATGAGAAAGAATTAGATTGCAAAAATTGTAAATTCCGAAATGGATATGTGTGCAATATCTGTTGGAAAAAGCTATATGAAGAATTCTATGGAAGGAAGGGAAAGTCAGATGGCAAAAGCAGTAAGTGAATCGCAAAGAAGAGTGAAAATTATTGAAAAACTTATTTCTTTAGGGCTCACAACCGAGGAACAAATAAAAAAACTTACCCCCGCTGAGCTTACAGCAATTAAAGATATAAGTTTTACCGATATATTGCTCATTCACGAATTACAGGAGTGTGTTAAAAACAATAAGGTGTTCTCTTTCATTGCGAAAAAAGATGAATAATGAGGTGATAAATTATGGCAAGTAAATTGCAGATTATCACTGCTCTATTTAATGATGAAGTAAGTAAAGTTACTAACAGTTATGATAATTGGACCTCCTTTTTAAAGACCGCATCTAATAACTTTAAATACAATTTTATTGAACAGATGTTAATTTATGCTCAAAGACCTAATGCAACTGCTTGTGCAGAGATTAGTTTTTGGAACGAAAAAATGAATCGTTGGGTAAACCGTGGAGCAACTGGTATTGCATTGTTCGATTATTCAAGTAATCGTCAGAAATTACGCTATGTATTTGATGTTTCAGATACTAATTCATATTACAATAATGAATTTTTTCGCTGGGAAGTAAAGGAAGATTATCACGATGAAATAGCAGAAGCACTTACGAATGCTTTTGGTGATGTAGCCGAAGGTGCTCTTGAGAGTGTAATTGAAGATAGTGCAAGAAATATGGCAGAAGATAATGTCATTGACTATATATCAGCTTTAAATGATAGTATATATGGTAGCTTTCTCGAAGAACTTGATGAAGATAATATTTCAGCCATTTTTAAAAATGTAATTTCTTCGAGTATTGGATATATGATGATGACAAGGTGTGGTATCAATGCTGATGAATACTATGATCGTGAAGATTTTAAAGATGTTTTTAATTTCAATACTTCTTCTACAGTTATTGCAATGGGAGTTGCAGTAAGTGATATTGCTGAAATGGGTCTTCGGGAAATCGAAAGCACAGTGAAAAATATTCAAAGGAATGCAAAAAAACAAAATCGCACAATTGTTAATAATTTTACTTTGGAGTATGATGAAAGTGTAAAAGAAAAACATGAAACTGAAAGGAGCGATGAAGATGTCAAAGATGACATACAAACAAGTGGGAGATTATCAAATTCCAGTTTTGACTTTACCGATAGAGGAGAACGTTACTCTTGGGAAGTACGGTATGATGAGGAAGAATTTCTTAATGGAACACAGGAAAGTATACTTCACGAATCTCGTAGCAAAGGGCGAATTGATGAGAACCCTGAAAGCGACAGAATTAGAAGCAGAGCAGATGATGGAACAGTTGACCGAACACTTGATGAAGTCGCAGGGAGTGAACGAGAAACTCAAAGCAACGAATCAAATGAAATGGGTACAGATGATGAACAACATCAAGAGTACAGCACAGGAAATAGTTCTCAAGGAGCTGATTTACAACTAAGCAATCATGACTTTGATGCTCGTTGGAATGGTATTGAATATTTCCA
>JAZNTF010000083.1:0-1769 GCA_045591625.1 Candidatus Fimenecus sp. | reverse complement strand
AGGGTCATTTTTGAGTTCAGCCTGACAAATCTCACCAAGACGAAGAATTTCTTCAATTTCTTCATCCGTAGCTCGCTTGCAGGCAAGTGCGGCAGCTTCAGGCTCAAAAATCAATCGTGTTTCATATAAATCTCGTAATGTTATTTGTTTGTTAGTGAAATCATTTACATCGATTTCCTGTGCATACTGGTCGATTTCTTCAGAAACATAAGTACCCTTGCCACGCTTAACAACAAGAATACCAACTGAAATAAGTGTTCTTATAGCTTCACGAAGAGTTGTACGGCTGATTCCTAATTCCTGTGAAAGCTCATTTTCGTTAGGCAACTTTTCACCGTATTTGTATTTATGCTCCTCAATAATCATCTTTTTGAGTGTCTCGGCAGTACGCTGGGATAAATTTTCCTTTTGCATAATAATTCCTCGCTTTAAAGAAAAATAATGAATCTACTATACACCATATTTTCAAAAAATGCAAAGGTATTTTTTTGATGATGTTCTTCATAAGGTAATTTTTTACAAATATATGTATTGGTAAATATTATCTTGTATTTAGTTTTATAGTATGATAGAATAAAATTAATCAAAGAATAGGAGGCATATATTTATGAAAAAGACTAACAAATATATTTCCTTATTACTTGCGCTTATTATGGTTTTTTTAATGATGCCGTTTGCTGCTTTGGAAGCAAGTGCAGCTGATATTCCGGTTATTTCTCTTAAATCAAGTAGTGATACGGTTGATGTAGGTGATGTCATCACTCTTACCATTGCAACAACACCAAATTCAAAAATTATAAGCTTTGGTGCAAATATTACTTATGATAGTGAATATTTCCAGGTTGTTTCTGATTCCGAAACTTATGCATCAGGTCTTTTTGGAGCTATGAATGCAAATACAGCAGGAGTTGTAAAAGTTGCTTTTGCTGTAGGAACTGATACTGTAGGTGACAGTGTAACAGACCTTTTCACAATTGATTTTAAGGTTTTAAAGGCAAACGGAACATTTGATTTGGATATTCTTGAGGTATATATTCTTGATGGAACAAGTCAGAAGAAAGTAACAACAGCTGTTAATGAAGCAGTACAACCAATAGTAGTTGAATGTAACCATACATATACATTAACTGACACACAAAATGCAACATGTACTCAGGATGGATACAAAAATTATGTGTGTTCAAAATGTAATGGAGAATATACAGAGACAATTGCGGCAGGTCATTCGCTTGTTAGCGTGAGTGCAAAAGCTCCGACTTGTACAGAAACAGGATATGAAGCATACGAATATTGCACAGCCTGTGATTATACAACATATAAAGAAATTCCTTCAAACGGACATAATTATGAGCCAACTGTAACTGCACCAACTTGTATAGAGGATGGTTATACAACATACACTTGTTCAGTATGTGACGATACATATACAGCTGATGTAGTTTCAGCATTGGGACACACACCAAAGGATGCAGTAGAGGAAAATTATGTTGCTTCAACTTGTACAGATGAAGGTAGCGTTGAAAATGTAGTTTACTGTGCAGCTTGTGATGTAGAGATTTCAAGAGAAAAAGAAATAATTCCTGTGATACCTCATAAAGCAGGGGGTGTGGTTGTGGAAAATACATCCGATGCAACTTGTGGTACTCAGGGTAGCTATGATGAAGTTATTTATTGTGTTGATTGTGGATTTGAATTAAGTCGTAATTCAAAGACAACAGAAACTCTTCCACATTCTTATGTATCAAGAATAACAACTGCTCCGACATGTA
>JAZNTF010000082.1:0-9567 GCA_045591625.1 Candidatus Fimenecus sp. | reverse complement strand
ACCACTATTGACAGTTCTTAAAATCTCTGTAAATGAACCTCTGTTGTCAACATTCATTTTCAGCGGATATGAGAACTTGTCCTTTGGAAGATAGGAAAGATATGTACTGTAAAGCTTTTTGGAAAAGCTTCCTTCAGTCATATCAGGCACCATTTTGCTTTCACGACTTTCCTTGAATGAGTAAAGCAAATCAACAATTTCACCGAGAGTGGCTTTATATTCAACAGGCACTTTACAGAATTTACCGTCTTTTGTTTCATTACCACACATTGCATTGATAATCTCTTCAACAACATCATCTATATAAACAAGTGTCATCACGTGATTTCTGTCATTTACCTGAATAGGCAAATCATTTGCAATATTGTTACAAAAAGTAGCAACAGCACTGTTGTAATTAGGTCTGCACCATTTACCAAAAACATTTGGAAGACGATAAACAAGGACTTTTGCTCCTGTTTCTTCAGAATAACTGAAGAACAAGTCCTCACCCGCCTTTTTACTTTGACCATACGGATTATCAAGTGTTGCTTGTATTGAAGATGACAACAAAACAGGACAAGTATTATTGTTTTTCTTCAAGGTTTCAAGTAATTCTGATGCGAAACCAAAATTACCTTCCATAAACTCGTCTGTATTCTGCGGACGATTGACACCTGCGAGATTAACAACAAAATCACAATCCTTGCAAAACTCGTCTAAAAACACCTTATCTGTATCAACATCAAATTCGCAAATTTGAATGTCCTGTGGTAATTTTGTTGTTCTGTTTTTACCATCTTTAATTGTACTCAGTGTTGCAACAAGGTTTCTACCTACAAAACCTTTTGCTCCTGTAATCAGAATTTTCATATTAATTCCTCGATTATTTATTCCAATTTGCGAGTTCTTGCTGAATATATGAAAGACTTAAGAGCTTTTCCTTAACCTGTTCAACACTCCACAATTCTGTGTTGTTGGAATTGAATTCTGTAAGTGTATTTCTCTCTTTATTACCTTCATTAAAGTATTTGTCATAGTTAAGACCACGCTTATCAGCAGGTACACGATAGAAGTTACCCATATCAACAGCGTTTGCACATTCTTCGTTTGTAAGAAGTGTTTCGTAAACTTTTTCACCGTGGCGAATACCGATTACTTTGATTTCAGTTTCAGGTGCAAAAAGCTCTTTTACAGCCTGTGCCAACACTTCAATTGTACAAGCAGGTGCTTTTTGAACAAGAATGTCACCGCTTTCGCCATTCTGGAATGCAAAAAGAACAAGGTCAACTGCTTCTTCAAGACTCATTACAAATCTTGTCATTGAAGGCTCTGTAATTGTAATTGGTTTACCTTCACGAATCTGTTCAATCCAGAGTGGTACAACTGAACCACGGGAACAAAGTACGTTGCCATATCTGGTACAACAGATTTTTGTCCTTTCCGGGCTTACTGTTCTTGACTTTGCAACAACAACCTTTTCCATCATAGCCTTTGATGTACCCATTGCGTTTACGGGATATGCCGCTTTATCGGTTGAAAGGCAGATTACACACTCAACGCCTTCGTCAATAGCTGCCGTAAGCACATTATCAGTACCTAAAACATTAGTTTTTACTGCTTCCACAGGGAAAAACTCACAAGACGGAACCTGCTTTAATGCTGCTGCGTGGAATATATAGTTTACACCGTGCATAGCATTCTTGACTGACTGTAAATCTCTTACATCACCGATATAGAATTTAAGCTTATCAGCAACTTCAGGATATTTCTGCTGAAATTCGTGACGCATATCGTCCTGTTTTTTCTCGTCACGGGAAAATACACGGATTTCACCAATATCTGTTTCTAAAAATCTTCTGAGCACAGTATTACCGAATGAACCTGTACCACCGGTAATAAGTAAAGTTTTGTTTGTAAAAAGTGACATAATTTATTCTCCTATTTATCTTTTATAAGATTATAAATAACCGATTTTAATGTTGTTTTAGGTATTGCATATTTTTTCAATATGTAATCAATATCCTTTGCCTGGTACTCTTTCCAGAAAGCTTCATAACCTTCAGGCTTTACGGTAGGATTCTTCAACTGTGGTTGTTTTGCATTTTCAATATTTGCCTCGGCTTTTTCACCATTAAGTGTATTGAAAAGTGCTCTACCCTTTTCAGTATTAACCATTACCATTGAAACACCCAATTTATCTTCAAATTCAGGGTTATCCTTTTCGATTCCCCAGAAATCTGATACAGTCAAATCACTTACTCTGTCCTGAGATGTGAATTTGCAATCAAAACAAGCATCACAGGTTATATTGTTACTATAATAGAGATTCATAAATGCCGAAACATTTTTATTGCGCTTGATTTCACTTGAAGATGTTTGAAGTGCACTTGAATCCCCACGCCATGAGATATCCTTGTTTCTGAAATAATATTTTCCCATTGAAGCCTTTTCAGTGTTTTTTAACCAGTTGATATAATCCTTAAAAGCTCTTGGTGATGGGACACCATGACAGATTATATCACACAGATAAAGCTTTTGTGTATCAAGCTTATTTAATTCAGTATATTTTTTCACTGATGCCACCTGACAAGGTGTACCTGTAAATAAAACGGGATGACCATCTTCAAGGTCTGTTTTAATATTGTCAAAAACATCAGTCATATCACTCTGAATATATTTTGTACCTTGAATCAAAGGAATATCTTCAACTCGATTTATTCTGATATGCTTAAGAGTATAGTTTTTACCAAGACAAGCTCCGTAAACACTGCCACCATTATTTATCACAGCTTCAGCAAGAGCTGCTGCTGCACCACCTGAAGTGGATTTTTTTCTGATTCTGTCTTCCGCCTTAAATGCATATACTTTTTCAGGGCTTGATTTTTGTGGAACATTAATCACAGGACATACCTTTGTACACATACCACAGTCAACACATTTACTGTTATTAATATAGCTTTTTATAAAGCCTCCGTTGTTTTTAGAAAGACTTACAGCATCAAGTTTACAAACAGACTTACAAGCACCACAACCAACACAGTTATCTGTTACCGGCTTTTTTTCTGCACTTAATGCCGTGAGTAAAAACTGTTTTGACGACTCTATGTAATCATTAAGCTTTTCATTTACTTTTTCGTAATCGATTGGTGAAAGTTCTTCTATATTTCCTTCAACAATCCGATTCTCAAGACCAGCTTTGCCTAATATGTTTGTTATTCTGCTACCTCTTGCTTTATTATCAAACACATAAAAGTTCTTTTTGAGTATTATTGCAAACGCTGTACCATGAAATGAATTTGTGATAACAGCTTGTGCATCCTTTACTGCACCTAAAAATTCCTCAGGAGATGTTGCAGAAAGTTGAATATGTCTTTCACGACGCTTTTTATTCTGACAAATTTCAACTAATATCAAGCCATTCTTATCAGCATAATCTTTTGCCACAGATAACATCTCAGGATTGCTAACCACACTATACAACAATAAATATGGCTGTTTTACATTAATTGGTTTTGCTATTTTATCATACTCCTCTTTTTCTAACAGAAAAACCGGGTCACAAACACCAAAAACCTCTTTACCTGATATATTTTTTATATATTCAACAGATTTTTCTTCACGCACTGATACATAATCCATAGCTTTAATCAATTCGGAAGCTGTTTGCTCATCATTCTCATTGTATGTTTCTCTACCAAGACTTGCAGCATAAGAAATCTTGTTATTAACACCTGAAATATCGCCAAAATACAATGGTTTTATTCCTATGGTAATATCAGGATTCCAAATTTGGTCACTACCGCAGACTACATCTGTATACCCGCCATTGGCAACATCTTCAAAATCAACATATCTAGATGATAATCTGCAATGATTTTCTCTGAAAGAATAAAAGTTTTGAAGTCTTTTATTCTTTTCAGGTGCAGATAAAGCAAGTGCAGTAACCAATTTCAGATTATGAAGTAATGATTTGGACTTACCACAACCATATGACAATTTAAGCCAACTGAACAAATAATTATCCTTATCAATTTCAGGTGGATAATAATCAATAATTTCAGCATCATATCCGGCATTATTTATAAACTTACAACTTGCAAAAGCCTGTAAATTAGCACCATAGTTAACATTTCTGTGTACAGTTATGATACCAACTTTTTTATTGTTCATCTGACCTTTCACCACCTGTTTTTTTCATTGTTGCAAGGAGACTGAGTATTTTCTTTCTGAAAGCTAATACCAACACAGAAATTATAACTAAAATTGTTATTTTCAGAATCAGATTATTCCAGAAAATCAAACTAAACAGCATAAATACGAATAAGAATAAAAACATTAAAACAATAAATCTGAGACTCACAATATCTTTAAGATTCTTTTCAAATTTCTTTGCTGTAAAATAATACATAACAAATCTGATTATATTGGTTATTAAACTAACATAGCCAACTGCATACGGTCCGAAAAGCTTAAGTCCGATAAAATTCAGGACAACATTGGCAATCGCAGTCACCATAGTAGCATAGGACATGAATTTTGTTTCTTCGTAATAAAAAACAATGTTTCCTAAAATGCCTGATAAAAATGATGTGAATGTTCCGAGCACCAATGGTGCTACAAACCAGATTGAATCGAGGTATTCAGGTGTTGCAAGAATCAAAATTGCTTCTCTTGAGAACATTAAAATTCCGCAACACATAAATGCAATCAGTGATAAATAAATGTTTATGCTTTTTTTCAATTCCTTGATTGTGCCATTTTTAATAGATTGAAGAGTCTGTGGAATAAGAGCATTGTTGATTGAACTTGTTATGATACTCATTAAGCCCGTAATACTGCCTGCTATGCCATATAAGCCCACATATGTTGCATCGTAAAAATAGTTCAACATAATTTTACCGACTGAACCTACTGCACCACTTGATAAGTAATGCGGCAACAATGGTATATTGAATTTCAAAGCAAATTTCCAATATTCCTTATGATACAGCTTCTTGCCCTTCCAGACGAGGATGAGCATAATACAGAAGCCAATTAATATCGGCCACAAACCTGAACCGACAACCTTTGCATAAGCCTTATTCTCAGTAGACAAATACACCGCAATGATAGCGACAACCGGACTTAGTATTGCATTTGAAAAAGTATAAGCAATTACCTTTTTGTAATCATATATATATCTTTTTCGCATAAGCCAAAAGGCTGTAACGGCATTGAAGAAGGTTTGTATCCACATAAACACAAGATAACTTGTGCTTAATTCAAAAAGATTCGGGAACAAAAGGTTAATTGCTATACATATGGTATATACAACGGTTGAGCTGCACATTGTAAGACCAATCATAGAAGATGTTACTTTATCAACATCATCCTCAAATTTAGTCATAGCAACATTATATACACCACCCGAAAGTGACAATGTTGCAAAAATACTTATGATGCCCTCCCATGTTACAAACATATTTGAAACACCATAGTCAGCAACATCCAGAAGACGTGTAAATATAGGCGTTGTTATAAAAGAAACGCCCTTCAACACTATATTCGACACAATAAACCAGAAGGATGCCTTAGCCGCAGGTGTCATATTATTCAATTTTGATAAATATGATTTTATTTTATCCATATTCAAAACGTCTTTTCTAATTCTTTTATAGTTGTTTGTTTGTCAACAAAGTTCAGTGATGGTACATTACCTAATTTTGTTATCATTTCCGGGTTATCAAGAAGATATTTGACAGCCTTGTATATACTTTCCTTGTTGCGTTCAATAATCAAACCATTATTACCATGAGAAATCATTTCAATATTGCTTTTGATTCCCGTACAAACAACTGGCTTTTTCAAATATTTTTCTTCATATACCACCAAACTGAATCCCTCATAACTTGATGGTTGAACACAAATATCTGCACTATTTATATAAGTATACGGATTTGATTTGTTACCAAGCAAGATGAAATGCTCTTCCATATTGTTTTGCATTATAAGTTCTTCAATAGCTTCTTTTTGTGGTCCGTCACCGCAGATATACCATTTTATATCATATCCCTCGTCAACAAGTCGTTTACAAGGTTCAACGCAAAGGTGAAAGCCCTTAAGCTCAACAAGTCTACCGACAGAAACAATGTACTTTACACTCTCATCCATTTCATTTGGCTCATTTGCAAGACCGTCGATTTTATCAAAATCAAAAAGTGAAGGTAATGTAAAGACCTTAATTTTATCTTTGTATTGAGGATAAAGTTCTTCCAATGATTTTTTTGAATTTTGTGACACCGTGCATATGTTGTCGGCTCTTTCAAATGCCATTGTATCAAGAATACGATTTGTACTTATTTTCTTTATATCGGTATGTATCCATATGTTTTTTGTTTTTGCATTTATACAATCAGCAACGTAATAACCTGCTGTTCCCTCTGCAAAACCAATAGCAACATCATACTGCTTATCAATTTTCAGCATTGTTTTCTTCTGAAAATTCCATTCCTTATGTGAAAAGCCTTTTTTCCCTAATCTAACCTTTAAAAATCTATATATTCTATAAAAGGCTAAATCGATTCTCTTTTTTTTAATTAACGCTTTTACCGAATGGAATACGGATTGGTTAAATACAGTACTGTAATAAGGAGAATCCGGCAAGAGATTTGCATTACTATTTAGTTGCGGTACTAAATCTCTGCCATCATTAAAGAGATATACATCAACATTATATTTTGTGTAATCTATGTTATTACATAAATCAATAAGCGTTTTTTCAAGACCACCTGTTGTAAGGCTGTCTAAAACAATCAAAATATCTTTCATATAACACCTATTTGCGTTTGTATTTTAGATTATAGTATATTCTAAACAAACCATATAAATTGTTTGTGACTATAATAAACATTTTTTTATCTATTGGAATAGCCGGAATAAAATATTTTTTAAGCTTTTTTACTGTTTTAATGCATTGCTTTATATCCTTTTTGTATTTTTTGTCTTTTGTACGACAAAAAATGTTAAGCATTGAAAGGTTCGCTTTGACAATCATATTATTGGCTTCTGCTTTAAACTCAGGATAATACTTATTTATCATTTCTTGCTTTCGATTAGCAAAATACAATATATCAAGGAAATTATCCGAAAAAGGAGCGTGGGATGCACTGTCTGGATTTTCTCTATAATGATAAACAAAAACATTTCTCAAAACAAAGACAGGTTTTTTAATACAACAGCAGAACACAAAGAAGCTATCCTCATGAATCTTTCTGCCTTCTACAAAACGAACATCATCAATAAACCCTTTTTTATATAATTTCCTGCAAGAAGAATATGTAGCAGTATGGTCTAAAAGTGATTTTTTAATAGCATCATTATCTCGCCAAATTATATGTTTGCTCTTTTCCAATGCTTCAGTTGTATTAGAATATTTCGTTCTTCCATGAGCACATGAAATATCTGCATTATTTGATATAATATCATGATAAAGAATTTCCAGTGTATAAGATTCAATATAATCATCTGAATCAACAAAAGTGATGTAATCTCCTCTAGCATTGTCTATTCCTAAATTTCTGGCAGCGCTAACACCTCGATTTTCTTGGTGAAAGACCTTTATTCTTTTATCTTTTTCTGCATATTCATCGCAAATCGCACCACTATTATCAGGAGAACCATCATCAATTAAAACCAATTCTAAATCTGTAAATGTTTGGTTTAAAATACTATCTATACATTCATGCAGATACTTTTCAGCTTTATATACCGGTACAATTACAGATATACGTGGTGAAAACATAACTATACTTCCCTTCAAATGGTCAATCTCTTGCTATAGAACATGGGCCATTCTCATATTCAACTAAACTCTGTTCATTAAGAATAGCTCGACTCATATTCATTATTCGTTTTGCACCTTCTGTACCATTCCATTTTTCAATCATTGATTTGTTTGCATTCATACCTATTGTTTGTCTTAACTCTCTATCCTTAGCTAATTTCAGTACATAATCAATAAATTCCTCTTTATCAGGATGATTATATACAAAACCATTTACACCGCTTTCTATAAGGACTTTACTTGAACCTGCAACACTACTTGCAACAACAGCACAGCCACCAACCATAGCCTCATTCACTACAGCACCCCAGCCTTCTCTTCTGTCAGATGTAAATAGTGCAATATCTGACTTGTCCATATGCTTTTGAACCTCATTAGTAGGCATACTGCCAAGAATTTTCACATTATCTCCAAGATTATTAGTGTCAATGTACCTTTGCATCTTATCCTGTTCAGGTCCCATACCAATAAAATTTAATCTAAAGTCAATATTTTCCTGTTTCAATCTTTTAGCCACTTCCAACGCAAATTCGGGATGCTTTAAGTCTACAAAGCGACCCGTCCACAGAATATTAACAACTGAATTGCTATAATCTCTGGTCAAATCCTTTACCGCTGAAAAATACCCCCAGCGTAACAGGTTATTCTGATTCATTCCAACAAGTCTAAAGTCCCTTGCTGCATAATAACCAGTGCACAAAACATAGTAGTTACTATTTTTTCTGTATTGAGTATATTTCTTATAAATACTTATGGCATTTTTCGGTTTGAATAAAGATTTAATTCCTTTTTTGAATAACCTTTCAGTAAAATGGAAAGTCAGTTTATTGTTTTTTAATCTATTCTCAACAAAACTAAACGGTGCCGCACCAATAATTACTACATCGGCATTTGAACAAAGTTCCTCTGCCTTTCGCATATTTTCATCATTTTCCCAAGAATTAAGCGCATATGAACAAACCTTACTATAATCGGTAAAGCCTAATTTAATCATTGATTCCGGCATTGGTATAGTTGCGATAAATGTAAAATCTGACCCAAGTTGTTTGTATAACTCTTCACAAAATGGAACATGATAATGGTCAAATGTACTTGTAATAAAAACAGCTTTCATTTTAATTCCTCTATTTGCAATAAGATAAATATGTCGTATAAAGCTTTTCGTCAATTTTCTCCTCGAATTTCGGAGTAATTCCATCACGAACACAGTTACTGATATATGTTAACTTGTCAGCAAGGTCACCTAATGTAACTGTATACACCTTTTCTTCTTTCAATCTAAAAATACCGTCATCACAAGGTTCAGCTTCACCATTTAATTGTGTAACAAATGAATCCACAACATCATCTATGTAATAAAATTTCATTACAATATCAGGGTTGCTTATTGTGAGTTCAATACCATTAACCAGATTATAACAAAATGTTGCTACCACAGAATGATGATTTGGAGTAGCCCATCTGCCAAATGTATTTGTAAGGCGGTATATAATAATACGGTTACCTGTTTCTTTACCATATTCAATCAAAGCTCTCTCGGCTGCTATTTTGCTTTCACCATATTTAGTGCCATTATCCGCCTGAATTGAAGAAGTATATAATACAGGACATTTATTATTATGTTTTTTCAGCAAATCTAATAATCCACAAAAAAATCTGTGATTAACTTTATCAAATTCATCTTCTGTTTTAGGTCTGTGGACAGCTGCAAAATTATATACAAAGTCACAATCCTTTGCAAACTTTTCTAATTCCTCTTCCGG
>JAZNTF010000081.1:0-6520 GCA_045591625.1 Candidatus Fimenecus sp. | reverse complement strand
CTTTGTGAAAGAGCAGGGAGTACCCGAAGAAAATGAGTTTGATGAATACGATATGCAGGTACCACACCTTGTTATATTTTCAGACGGTGAACCTGTTGCAACAGGTCGTGTAATTCCTTACGGTGAAGATACTGTTAAAATCGGCAGAATTGCAGTTAAAAAGGATAAACGCGGACTCCATCTTGGTGAAAAAATCGTTCTTGAGCTTTTACGCAAATCAAAGGAAGACGGTGCTAAGATTGTAAGAGTCGGTGCACAGACTCATGCAGTAGGATTTTATGAAAAATGTGGTTTTAAGCTTTTAGGTACACCTGAATACTTAGAAGAGAATATTCCGCATTCTGATATGATATTAAATTTTTAAGGGAGTAAGTATGAAACTTTTCTATAATAAACCCCCATCAAAAACAAAACTTAAAAGAGCTTATTTTAAAGGCTTCGAAAATCTTTGGGAACAGACCTCCTTGCCAATCGGTAATGGTAGTATCGGTATGGGGATAATCGGTAATATAAAGTCTGATAAAATTGTCCTTAACCATAAGACATTATGGGCAGGTGGTCCGTCACCAAAACGACCTGATTACTGTGGCGGTAACATCACAACTCCTGATAAAGATGGTAAGCTTCCTGTTGATTATTACAAGGAGATTTATACTGCTTTTAAAAATGGTGAAGATAGTAAGGCTCACGACCTTTGCGAAAAATTAGTGGGTATTATGGATGGCTACGGCGGATATCGTTGCTGGGGTGCTCTTGAATTTGATTTCAACGGTATTCGAAGTGAAAAGAGCTATAATCGTGAACTTGATATGCTTAACGGTGTTTGTACTGTATCCTATGATGCTAAAAAAGGTTTTGGGAACAGGTTTAAAGATGACAGAGTATACTTTGTGTCCTATCCTGATAAATGTGGTGTAATCCGTATTAACAGAACAGCTGAAAAGTTAAATACTGAAATCAAGCTTTCATCTGCACACGGAAATGCAAAATATGAAAAAGGAAGAATTATTCACTCAGGTGAGTTGGAAGATAATGCACTTAAATTCTGCCTTGTTGCTAACATTCAGACAGATGGTAGCATAACAGCAACAGAAAAGAGTGTGATAATTTCCGATGCTACTGAGTTAACTATCATCTTCTCAGCGGATACTGACTATATGGATACATATCCTGTTTACAGAACAGGTGAGAGTGCAGACGCTCTTTATAACAGAATCAATGAAGTTGTTGTTAATGCAACAAAAAAAGGCTTCAGGGAGCTTTTAAAATCACATAAAGAAGATTTTAATAAGATTATGGAACGAGTAAATATTGACCTTAACGGTGATTCTGATGTTCCTGCCGACGCTCTTTTATATAACTACTCTAAAAATCCCGAATACAGAAAACGAGCAGCTGAATTATTGTATCAGTACGGAAGGTATATGACGGTGTCATCTTCTCGTGAAACCGATATTTTACCGTCAAATCTTCAGGGTATATGGAATGTATCAAACAATCCAAAATGGAGTTGCGACTTCCATACAAATGTAAATCTTCAGATGAACTATTGGCCTGTTTTCAACGGAAATATGGCTGAATGCTCAAAACCGTTAATTAGATATATTAAGTCAATGGTTGAGCCGGGAAGAATTACTGCAAAATATTACACAGGCATCGAAAGTAAGGATGGGGAGCAGAATGGTTTCCTTTTCCATACTCAATGTACACCATTTGGTTGGACTTGTCCCGGTTGGAGTTTTGACTGGGGTTGGTCACCGGCTGCAATGCCTTGGATTTTACACAATTGTTTCGAACATTATGAATATACTCTTGATAAAGAAGTACTCCGTGAAGATATATATCCAATGTTAAAAGAGTGCGCAAAATATTTTTCACAACTTTTAGTTGAGGATAACGGCAGACTTGTAACTTATCCTTGCTATTCACCTGAACACGGACCACGAACAATGGGTAACACATACGAACAGGCACTTTTGTGGCAGTTATATGACGATTCAATCAAGAGTGCAACTGCTTTGGGTGTTGATAGTGACCTTGTTGCAAAATGGCAGGATATTCAGAACAGACTTAAAGTGTATGAAATCGGTGAAGACGGACAGATAAAAGAATGGTACCACGAAAAGAAGCTTGGTGAATTTGGTCAGCATCATCATCGTCATATGTCACATCTTCTCGGACTTTTCCCTTGTAATGTAATGAACAAGTTCCAGAATCCTGAACTTATTGATGCGTCAATCGTTTCTATGAATCATCGTACTGATAAGAGTACAGGCTGGTCAATGGGACAGAAAATCAACACCTGGGCAAGAGTAGGGGACGGTGACAGAGTGCTTAAAATCATCGGTGACCTGTTCAAAAACGGAATTTACCCTAATTTCTTTGACTATCATCCGCCATTCCAGATTGATGGTAACTTTGGTTTTACATCAGGTGTAAATGAAATGCTTATGCAGAGTAATTACGGATGTATTGAGTTGCTTCCTGCATTACCAACAGAATGGACTAAGGGTAGCATAAAGGGGATTGTTGCCCGTGGTAACTTTACTCTTAATATCGAGTGGGAAAATAACAGCCTTAAATCGGCAACAATTCTCTCAAATGCAGGTGGTGTTTGTAAGCTCTACTATGCAAAGGGTGAATTTACAGTTGATGGAGTTTCATCACAGAATGGTATTCTGGAATTTGATACTCAAAAAGGTGAAACATACACAGTAACAGTATAAAATAATACAGCCTTGATAAAAAATCAGGGCTGTTTTTTCTTTTATCTCTTGACAATTGAATACTTATTCAACTATAATAACGATTGAACGGATATTCAACTGAAAGGAGAATTTGTATGCCTAAAAATGAATATATATGTGATTGCAATATGGTGCATAAAGAAATGGTGCAAGACACCTTATCAAAAATGCCTGATAATGAAACTCTCCATAATCTTGCAGATTTATTCAAGATTATGGGTGATACAACAAGATGTAAACTGTTGTTTGCTCTTCTGCAAAATGAAATGTGCGTGTGCGATTTGGCAAATGTTCTGTCAATGACAAAATCGTCCATTTCGCATCAGTTAAGTAATATGAAGGAAGTTGGACTTGTAAAATGTCGGAAAGAGGGGAAAACAGTTTATTATTCACTTGATGACTGTCATATTTCCGAAATATTTGAAGTTGGTTTAAAACATATCAATCATAGAAACGAAAGGTAAAATCTATGAAAACAGAAAAGAATATTTTAATTGCATTTATATTAAATCTTTCATTTTCAATATTTGAATTTATTGGTGGCATTTTCACAGGTAGCGTTGCAATTTTGTCAGACGCAATTCACGATATAGGCGATGCTACAAGTATCGGCATTTCATATTTTCTTGAAAAGAAAAGCAAAATGCAACCTGATAAGACATACACTTACGGTTATGCTCGATTTTCCGTAATGGGCAGTGTAATCACAACACTTATATTGCTTTTCGGCTCTTGTGCAGTTATCTATAATGCTGTAATCCGTATTTTCAATCCTGTTGAAATCAATTATAACGGTATGATTATCTTTGCTGTTATCGGTGCAGTTGTGAATTTCCTAGCAGCTTATTTCACAAAAGACGGTGACTCACTTAATCAGAAAGCCGTTAATCTTCATATGCTTGAGGATGTGCTTGGATGGCTTGTAGTCCTTGTGGGCGCAGTTGTAATGCGATTTACAGATATCAGCATTATCGACCCCATACTTTCAATTTGTGTTGCAGTTTTCATCTTCATAAATGCTATCAAAAATCTCAAAGAAGTCCTTGATTTGTTCCTTGAAAAGATTCCACAGGATATAAATATTGACGAAATCAAGGAGCATATTCTTCATATTGACGGAGTAAAAGATGTTCATCACATCCATATCCGTAGCATTGACGGTCATCATAATTATGCTACAATGCACATTGTCACTGATGGTGACAGCCATAAAATCAAGCACAAGGTAAGAGAAGAATTGAGTGAGCATGGAATAGTTCATGCAACTCTTGAACTTGAGAGTGAGAATGAGCATTGTCACGAAGAAGATTGTCACATTCATTTTGAACAATCTTCAGGACACCATCACCATCATCATTGAGGTAAGTTATGAAAGAAATAGATAAAATAGAATTTATCGACTATACAAAAACAGAAGAAAAACTCAATGCAATATCGCACATTTTAGGTGCAGTATTAGCAATTGTAGCAACAATTATGACTGTAATTCGTTCATTATCACTTGACAGAACGGATTATCTCGGAATTGGTCTTATTTATTGCCTTTCAATGCTTTTAGTATTTGTCTGCTCATCCGTGTACCACGGTCTTCCTCGTTCAAGGGCAAAGAAATTTATGAGAATGGTAGACTATATAGCAATATATTTTATGCTTATTGGCACAATAAAACCATATATGCTTTTATCGGTTGTTTATGTGAATTATACTCTCGGTTGGGCACTTTTTCTAATCTGCCTTACAGCAACTGTAATTTCAATAATTCTTACACTTACAGCCTTCAGCCAAACAAAAGCCATAAGAATGATTTTGTATATAGTAATCGGATTTTGTGCATTCTCGTCACTTTTCGTAATAGGGGATAAGGTTGACCCTGTAGGAGTCCGATATGTTCTTGCTGGTAACGGTGCATATATTTTAGGTCTCATTCTCTTCGCAATTGGTTCAAAGAAAAAATATTTTCATACAATATTCCATATCTTTGTAATCATCGGTGCAACAATCCATTTCATAAATCTTTACAAATATGTTTTTGTTTAAATAGTTGTTTAATAATGTATAACCAATAAAGGGCGGATGTATTAATCTGCCCTTTATTTTATTATTAACTTGTTCAAAATATAAAAATAAAGGTGAGATTTTACTCCCACCTTTACATTGAAAATTTATTAGATTTGCTTTAATTTACCAAGATTCTTGATAAGATTCGGAATACCCTTGAAGATAATCTTAAGACCCTTACCCATCTTATCTTCATGAAGAATGAGGATAAGACCTTCTGCCATTTCTGGGCTGAAAAGACCAAAGCTCATTGAGATGAAGTTCTTGATTGGAAGCTGAGTAGCAACAGCACCTGCCATTGTGTCAGCACCAAGCATCTTGATAAGAAGTCTGTAAATTCTTCCGCCCCATTTGCTGTCCTGAGCATCTTCAATTGTGTTAAGAAGTGTGAACGGAGCATTCTTATCTCTCACTGATGGTGGTAATTCTTTACCGTAAACAACCTGGAATTCATCTGCGGATACATTCATAATGTTTGCACCATAGTATGATGGAGCAGTCTTGCTGTAATCAGGAACCTTTGCCTCAACAGTTGATTCAACATAAACTGAAGCTTCGAGTCTGATATCACGGCTTGATGCACCTACGAGAATCTTGAAGTCACCGCTTTCAACATGCCAGTCACCGAGGTCAACGTTATAGTATGCGAATGCACGTTTGTCGAGGTCTATTGAAATTTCTTTTTCTTCACCGGCTTTAAGGAACACTTTCTTAAATGCACGAAGCTCCTTAACAGGACGGTAGATTGTGCTTTCTACATCATTTACATAAATCTGAGCAACCTCAGCACCGTCAACGTCACCTGTATTCTTAACCTTGAATGAAACTGTAACTGTATCAGTGTCCTTAATCTTATCTGCAGAAACCTTTACGTCACTATATTCGAAAGTTGTGTATGAAAGACCATGACCGAATGGGAATGCAACTTCTTTTTTAGCTGTGTCATAGTATTTATAACCTACATAAACGCCTTCTCTATATTCAACAGAAACAGGTGTTCCAGGGAAGAAGTTATAGCTTGAGTTGTCTTCGAGTGCAAGAGGATATGTTTCACTGAGCTTACCGCTTGGGTTAACATCACCAAAAAGAATATCGCAAACAGCACTGCCACCAGCCTGACCTGTAAGGAACATATTGAGAATTGAAGGAACTTTATCAGCCCAAGGAAGTGCCACTGATGCACCACCTGAAAGAACAACTATTGTGTTAGGGTTAGCCTTAACAACTTCTTCAACAAGTGTGTTATGAGCAGGTGGAAGGTTGATGTGACTTCTGTCGTTGCCTTCTGTTTCATATTCGTCAGTAAGACCAACGAAAACAATGGCAATATCAGCATCTTTTGCCTTGTTCTTTGCTTCAACAATCATATCCATTTCTTTCTTGTTCTTGCCCTTGAGTGTATATCCCGGAGCATAAGCAAAATTAATGCCCATTTCCTTCATTGTGTCATAAGCAGAATCAAGCTTAATTGGATTGATAAGAGATGAACCGGCACCCTGATAACGAGGTGTATGTGCCATTTCACCAATAACTGCAATTTTTGAATCCTTCTTAAGAGGAAGAAGGTTGTTGTCGTTCTTCATAAGAACCATACATTGACCTGCAATTTCACGAGCAAGGTTGTGATGAGCATCACTGTCATATGTATAATCGCCGAATACCTTTTCAAAGTCGGAGGCCAAGCGGTCTTAGGAAGACAATTAATTAAGGCAACT
>JAZNTF010000080.1:0-4457 GCA_045591625.1 Candidatus Fimenecus sp. | reverse complement strand
GGTTTTTTCTTCACCGCCGTTAAAGAAGAAGGTTACGTGAGCGTATTTTTGGGTTTCAGCTATACGAAGCTGAGTCATATTTTTAGAAGCCAAATACTCGCCGAAGGTCATTTTTAATTCTTCGGGTGGGAATGCAACGGTTACGTTAGGCATAGTTTCGTCGTATTGGCTCATACATACGTAAGTAAGTGGCATAAAGCCGTTCTTTCTTTCAAAACCGTCAAATGCTTCGTCAACAAAAGCGCGTGTAAACTGTCTTGCGCGGTCAGGGCGGAAGTTGAAGGAAACAACACTGTCGCCAGCCTTAATCATACCGTCCTTGCAAGCAACGGTAGGAAGAATAAATTCATCGGTAACGCCGTTTTTGTAGGATTCTTCAACAGCTTTAGCGGCATCATCAGTTTGTATGCCTTCGCCGTAAACCATAGCGGCATAAGCTTTTTCTACACGGTCCCAGGCAAAGTCACGGTCCATAGCGTAGTATCTACCCATAACGGTAGCAACCTTACCAACTCCGAGTTCAGCCATTTTAGCCTCTAAATCTCTGATAAAGCCTGCGCCTGAAGTGGTAGAAACGTCACGTCCGTCCATAAGGCAATGAACGTAAACCTTTGTAAGACCGTATTTTTTAGCCATTTCCAAAACGCCGTAAAGATGTTCAATATGGCTATGAACACCACCGTCTGAAAGAAGTCCAATAAGGTGAAGTGCTGAATTGTTCTTCTTACAATTCTCTATAGCAGACATAAATACTTCGTTATCGTAGAAATCACCGTCCATAATTGATTTGGTGATTCTTGTTAATTCCTGATAAACAACTCTACCGGCACCGATATTTGTGTGACCAACTTCTGAGTTACCCATCTGACCATCAGGAAGGCCAACATCCATACCTGATGCACCGATGTATGTCATCGGATTATTCTTAAAAATTTCGTCAAGTCTTGGAGTTTTTGCTGCAGTAATTGCATTACCGTAATCAGCAGGATTATATCCAAAACCATCCATAATACATAAAACTACTGGTTTTTTCATCAATTTCACCTTAATTAATTATTTTGATGCAGCAGCAACAATCTTAGCAAAATCAGCAGCCTTGAGTGATGCGCCACCGATAAGACCACCATCAACGTTAACTTTTGCAACAAGTTCGTCAGCATTAGCAGCATTCATTGAACCGCCGTACTGAATTGTAACTGTAGCAGCAACGTCGCCACCGTAAACTTCAGCGATTGCTTCACGAACATAACCGTTACCTTCATCAGCTTGGTCAGCAGTTGCTGTAACGCCTGTACCAATTGCCCATACCGGTTCATAAGCAATGATAACATTCTTAAGCTGCTCAGCAGTTACATTTGTAAGAGCCATCTTTGTCTGGAATTTAAGAAGAGTTTTTGTATAACCAAGAGTTCTCTGTTCAAGTGTTTCACCAACGCAGATAATTGGCTTGAGACCAGCATTAAGTGCAGCAAGTGAACGAAGGTTAACAGTCTGGTCAGTTTCGCCGAAGTACTGTCTTCTTTCGCTATGACCAACTACAACATATTCAACACCAAGCTCCTTAAGCATTTCAGCTGAAATTTCACCTGTGTAAGCACCTGATGATTTAAAATGCACATTTTCAGCACCAATTTTAATGTTTGAACCTGCAGCAGCTTCAAGAGCAGCAGGAATATCAACGAAAGGCACACAAAGTACAACTTCACAATCAGCATCAGCAACAACAGGTTTCATTTCTTCAATAAGAGCCTTTGCTTCTGCAGGTGTTTTGTTCATTTTCCAGTTACCAGCGATAACTGCTTTACGAAGATTTTTATTCATAATTATTTACTCCTTATAACAAACTTTAGGAGGACTTAGTTTAGTCCTCCATATAAATTTTTAATTATTTCTCGTTGAGAGCATCAATACCAGGAAGAACCTTACCTTCAAGATATTCAAGTGATGCACCGCCACCTGTTGAGATATGTGACATTTTGTCTGCAAATCCAAGCTTCTGAATTGCAGCTGCTGAGTCACCACCACCGATGATTGAGATTGCGTCACTATCAGCAATTGCAGTTGCAACAGCCACTGTACCTGATGCAAATGCTTCCCATTCAGAAACACCCATAGGACCATTCCAGATTACTGTACCTGCATCCTTAACAGCATCAGCAAAGATAGCCTGTGTTTTAGGACCAATATCAAGACCCATCCAGCCGTCAGGAATACTATCTGAATCAACAACCATAGCTTCTGTATCAGGAGCATATTCCTTACCAACCTTGTTATCAACAGGAATAAGGAATTTAACACCTTTTTCTTCTGCTTTCTTCATCATTTCAGCAGCAAGTTCAACTTTATCAGCTTCAAGAAGAGATGTACCAATGTTATAACCTAATGACTTCATAAATGTATAAGCCATACCACCACCGATGATAAGAGTATCGCACTTATCGATAAGGTTTGTGATAACACCAATTTTATCAGAAACTTTAGCACCACCAAGAATAGCTACAAGAGGTCTCTTTGGATTTTCAAGAGCACCACCGATAAATTCGATTTCCTTCTGAATAAGGTAACCACAAGCTGCAGGAAGATGTTCTGCAACACCGGCAGTTGAAGAATGAGCTCTGTGAGCTGAACCGAATGCATCGTTTACATAAAGTTCTGCAAGGTCAGCAAACTTCTTGCTAAGTTCTGGGTCGTTCTTTGTTTCGCCCTTTTCATAACGAACATTTTCAAGAAGAAGAACTTCGCCGTCTTTAAGTTCAGCTGCAAGTGCCTGTGCACTTTCGCCAACAACATCCTTTGCCATTTTAACTTCCTGACCAAGGAGTTCAGCAAGTCTTGCCGCAACAGGAGCAAGAGAAAATTCAGGAACTACTTCACCCTTTGGACGACCAAGGTGTGAACAAAGAATAACCTTTGCACCATTTTCAATAAGATATTTGATTGTTGGTAAAGATGCAACAATTCTCTTATCACTTGTGATAACGCCGTTTTCCATTTTTACGTTGAAGTCACAACGAACAAGAACTTTTTTACCTGCTACCTGTAAATCTTCAACAGTCTTTTTGTTTAATGCACTGCTCATTTAAATAACATCCTTTCAAAGATATAATTTGTAAAATTTACCGTAAAATATTTTATAACAAATCTCTGTATTTTTCAAGAGTTATAAATACATTTGTTAAAAATTTATCATTTTATCCATTATAAAGAGTCAAAATAGAATTCGTTTTGTCTATAATCATATTTTTTAACTCTTTTGGAGATTTAACTTTAATTTTGTTACCATACTGCATAATCCATGCAACTAGACCGTCAGTAACCGCAACATCAACCTTTGCAATAAAATTTTCATCGTCATAAGGCTTCATTAAAACCTTTTCACCGAATTGGTCTATAAAATCCTCAATCATGACATTTTTGCAAATCATTTCCACAGGTTTGATATCACCTGAAAACATAGAAAGATGTTTATTACTGTAATCAGCAATATCAAAAGATTTCTGATAAGGAGAAACTTCAGAGAAATGTCTTGAATATGTTTCAAGCACGGTCACACTCTTTAATCTGTCAATACGAAGATGAATAAGGTTATCATACTTACTGTAGTTACCGACAAGATAATAATGGTCATCTGCCCAAATTAATGCATAAGGGTTGATTATCATTGTTTTTCCTTCATATCGTGCCGTCTTACCATCGACAATCTTTCGTCTTCTGTAAACAACCTCAATCTGTTTTCTTGTCAGAATTGCTGAACTGATAATATCTATCAGAATAAATAAATTTTCATTTACACATTTATTTCTATTATCGATATATACCTGTTTTTCAATTCTTTTATATTGATATTCACTTGCAAAAGATGAGAACTTTTCTATGAGTGATTTTGTCTTTTTGGCTGAGATAAAATCAGCAGATTGAACAGCATCAATCAAAAGACGTAATTCTGCAGGTTCAAAATAATATGGTGTCATAAAATATCCGCGTGGTGACTGTGATTTTATTATTTCATATCCGTATTCATTTAAACATTCAATACAGTCATATACTGTTTTTCTTTCACATTTTATTCCATATTCATCACGAAGATACTCCATAATCTGAGTTGCAGATATAGGATGCTCCTCATCAGACTTTTTAGACAGAATATCAATAATATAAAGCAATCTTAATTTTTGTCTTGATGTAGTTTTCATAATAATTATAAAGTAAGTTTCTTATTGATTTCAATAATAACGTCTTCATCAACTTTAATATGTTCACGGTCATAAGTAAGAATACCGTTTACTTCGTTTTCAACGTCACTTACCTGAGTATAAACTGTAGCACAAAGACCTTTTTTAACAAGTGGAATAACCTGAGTTTCATGAAGGAACTTATATGCTTTGGAAAGGCTCTGTTTTGATGGGAACATCATATACCCAAAGCTCCTTGACTCATCCCATGTATGTCCTCTGTCG
>JAZNTF010000079.1:0-8660 GCA_045591625.1 Candidatus Fimenecus sp. | reverse complement strand
GATTTTATCAATATGGTATGGTATAAAAACACTGTAAATATCAAAAAAGACGAAAATCGAGTATTTTTATGCTTTGGTGCTGCTGACCACCTTACAACTGTGCTTGTAAACGGTAAATACGCAGGCAGACACAAGGGTGGCTATACATCATTCAGATTTGATATTACTGACCTTTGTGTTGACGGTGAAAACGAGATTTTTGTACTTTGTGAGGACAATGTAAAACATCCTTTCGTTATTCGCGGTAAGCAGAGTGAATGGAAAAAGAGCCATGCATGTGACTACACACGTACAACAGGTATCTGGCAGTCAGTTTATCTGGAATATGTCCCTGAACACTACATAAAAAACTTTAAAATTTATCCTGACCATAAAAACGGTCTTGTAACAATTAATTTCAGTCTTAAAGGCAAGGCAAATCTTACTTGTGAAGCATTTTATGATGGTAAATCAGCTGGTAAAACAGTAATCGAGAAAGCTTGTGGCAATGAGATTTTACAAATTAAACTTGACGAAACTCACCTTTGGGAAGTAGGTAACGGCCGTCTTTATGACCTTGAAATCACTTATGGTGAGGATAAGGTTCATTCATATTTTGGTCTTCGTAATGTGCGACTTGACGGATATAAATTCCTTATCAATGAAAAGAGTGTATTCCAGCGTCTTGTACTTGACCAAGGATTCTATAAAAAAGGTATTTACACAGCACCAAGTGATGAAGATTTAATCAAGGATATTACTCTTTCAATGGATTTGGGCTTTAACGGTGCAAGACTTCACCAGAAAGTATTTGACCCTAAGTTCCTGTATTATGCTGACCAGCTCGGTTACCTTGTATGGGGTGAATATGCTAACTGGGGACTTGACTATTCAAATCCTAAGAGTGTTGATGTTTTCTTAAATGAATGGAAAGAAGCTATTGACCGCGACTTTAACCACCCTGCCCTTATTGGTTGGTGTCCGTTCAATGAAACATGGGATTACAAAAAGAGAAAGCAGTATGACCCACTTCTTGCAACAGTTTACGACTTTACAAAAGCAGTTGACTCAACTCGTCCTTGTATTGACACAAGCGGTAATTTCCATGTAAAAACCGATATTTATGACTTGCACGATTACAGCTATGATGTGGAATTTTTCAAGAATAACTATGACCGATTTATGACAGAAAATTATCTTTATGAACACGTATTGAATGATAACCCAGGTCGTCAGACATATAAAGGTGAACCTGTATTCATCAGCGAATACGGTGGAATTAAATGGGTCAGTGACGAGTCAATCAAGTCCTGGGGTTATGGTGAAGATGTTAAAACTCCTGAAGAATTTGCCGACAGATATGTGGGACTTACTGGTGTTATTGTAAGCAATTACAAGATGTTTGGTTTCTGTTATACACAGCTTTACGATATTGAGCAGGAACAGAACGGTCTTTATACATACGACAGAGAAAAGAAATTTGACGAAAAGATTTATGACAGAATAAGAGCAATAAACACAAAGGTTGCTGAAATTGAAAAGGATTAATTAGTTATGGATATGTTAGAGTTTTTGGCTGACATTGTAATATATGGTTCTTCAGATTTTGTCGGTAATAAAAAGATTTCCCATACAACTCGCAAAAGAATTTTAATTATTTTTATTATTGTAAGTTTATGTTATTTGGGTTTTTCTGTATTTGGCATCTTTTGGGCTATAAAAACCAAAAGCTTAATATTATTAACACTCATTATTCTCGTCTTTGTACTTTTTCTGTACAACCTATATAAAACAATAGAGAAATATAATGATGCTCAACTGATGAACAAAGAAATAATTAAGGACTTTTTTGATAATCTTGCACCGAATTGGGATAATGAGCCTATTGCAGATACTACAATTATAAACACAATTTTAGACAACGCAAAAGTATGTGAAAGCATTGATATACTTGATGTTGGCTGTGGTACAGGTGTTATGTTTCCTTTTTATCTCGAAAGGAACGTGAATAGCATTACTGCAGTTGACCTTTCTACTGAAATGGTGAAAATCGCAAAAGCTAAATTCCCACAGGCTGAAATTATCTGCGGAGATGCAGAAAATATAACATTTGACCGTCAGTTTGATGTTATTATGATTTATAATGCTTTTCCGCATTTTTCTGAACCACAAAAGCTTATTGAAAATCTTGCAAAGCACTTAAATGACGGTGGCAGACTTTGTATTGCTCATGGAATGAGTAAAAAAGAGCTTGATGATATTCATATTAAATCGGCAGGTAAAGTTTCAAATATTCTTCCTGAATGTAATGATTTGGCAGAAATGCTTAAACCACATTTCAATGTGGATATTATGATTTCAAACGATAAAATGTATCAGGTATCTGGTATGAAAAGGTGATATTATGAATTATTTTCCAGAAGTAAAAAAGAATTTTGGTTTTGGATGTATGCGACTTCCTCGTAAAGGTCCGCTTATTGACATTGAACAGTCAAAAAAGATGGTTGACACTTTTTTAGAGGCAGGTTTCAACTATTTTGATACTGCTCACGGATATATGGAAATGAGAAACGAGGCCACCCTCAAAAAGTGCCTTACATCTCGTCATCCAAGAGAAAGCTATATTCTTGCTGACAAGTTATCAGAGGGCTTTTTCAAGAAAGAAAGTCAGATAAGACCACTCTTTGAAAAGCAGTTGAAAAACTGTGGTGTTGAATATTTTGACTTTTATTTAATGCATGCACAGAACGCAACAAACTTTGAAAAATACAAGGAATGTCGTGCATACGAAACGGCATTCGACCTTAAAAAAGAGGGAAAAATTTGTCACGTTGGACTTTCATTCCACGACAAAGCAGAAGTGCTTGACCAGATTCTTACAGAATATCCAGATGTAGAGTTTGTGCAGATTCAGTTCAACTATCTTGACTATAACGACGAATCTGTTGAAGGCAGAAAATGCTATGAAGTGTGTCGCAAACATAATAAACCGATTATTGTTATGGAGCCTGTTAAGGGTGGCAGTCTTGTAAAACTCCCTGATGAGGCTAAAAAGGTGCTTGATGACCTTAATGGTGGTTCACCTGCTTCTTATGCTATTCGTTTCACAGCAAGCTTTGAGGGTATTTTTATGGTGCTTTCAGGTATGAGTGATATGGACCAGATGAATGACAATATCAGCTTTATGAAGGACTTTGTGCCATTTAATGAAAAAGAATATGAAGCAGTTAATAAGGTTTGTCAGATTATGAATGCACAACACCTTATTCCTTGCACTGCTTGTCGTTACTGTGTTGATGGATGTCCTAAAAACATTCCTATTCCTGAAATTTTTGCTTGTATGAACGACAGAAAGCAATTCAAAGACTGGAATCCAAAATATTATTACGAAGATGTGCACACAGTCGGCAAAGGCAAAGCATCTGACTGTATTGACTGTGGTTTTTGTAAAAAGTCTTGTCCACAGCATCTTGAAATCACAAAACTGCTCAAAGAAGTAGACAAAGAATTCGAAAACAAGTAATTCAACAAGTTATACTCGAGCATAATAACAAAAAAGAGAAGTTACAGTGTAGCTTCTCTTTTTTATAATAAAAAGCGGAGTCAAATTATGACACCGCTTTACTCCGTTATATATAGTTTTTTATTTCATCAGGTGTGATTACACCCTTTTCTGTGATAAATGCAGTCACCATTGAATGGTCCGTAACATCAAAAGCAGGATTTAAGGTTTTTGCATTTTTCGGAATCATTGGTTTTTCATACCACATATCCCCTATTTCATGCCCGTCTCGCATTTCAATTACAATATCTTCACCTGTTTTTATCTCTTTATCAAAAGTTGAAAACGGCATACAAACATAAAACGGAATATTATAGTATTTAGCAAGAATTGCTAAACCACTTGTTCCTATTTTATTGGCAAAGTCACCATTTAATGCCACTCGGTCACAACCGACCAAAATTGCATTAACAAATCCGTTTTTCATAACAAATGATGCCATATTGTCGCAGATAACCGTTGTATCAATTCCGGCATCACAAAGCTCAAAAGCTGTAAGCCTTGCACCCTGTAAAAGTGGTCGTGTTTCGTCTGCAAACACTTTTATATTGTGACCGTTTTCCTTTGCAACATATACAGGTGAAAGTGCTGTGCCGTACTTTACGGTAGCAAGACGCCCTGCATTACAATGTGTAAGGATTGAGTCACAGTTTTTGAGTAATTCTGCTCCATATTCACCGATTTTTCGGCAAACCAAAACATCATCCTCGATAATATCAAGAGCTTTTTGTGTAAGGTTTTCCTTGAAATTTTCTGCATTACTTTCTTGAGCAACCTTAAGAATTTCCTCAGTTGCCCATTTAAGATTTACGGCAGTAGGTCTGCACAAAACAAAATCATTACAATACTTTTTCAACTCAGTAAAAAGTGCCTCGTATGTACTGTTTGCACTCTTATTCATAAGTACAGCCAAGGAAATTGCAGTAAAAACGCCTATTGCAGGCGCACCACGAACCTTGAGAAGCTTTATTGCATCAAACATCTCGTTATAATCATCTGTGCTGACCTCTTTATATTCATTTGGCAAAAACGTCTGGTCAATGAAAACTGCTTTATTGTTCACAGTATCAAAGCCAACAGATGCACCATTTAAAAGCATTAAAATTCACCTACAATTTCAGTAATAAGCAACTGCATTTCTTCACTCTTTTGTCTGCCGATTGTAAGAACTTCTTCTTCAGTAAGTCTCTCTCCTGAAAGACCTGCTGCTTTATTTGAAACGAGTGAAAAACCGAGCACATCTATACCACAATGATTTGCTGCGATTACCTCCTGAACAGTTGACATACCAACAGTATCAGCACCGAGTACTCTGAACGCACGAATTTCGGCAGGTGTTTCGTAGGAAGGTCCCGTACAACCGATATACACACCCTTTTGAAGCTTCATTCCCAATTTTTCGGCACAGTTAAAAGCAATTTCACGAAGCTTTGGTGAATATCCGTAAGTCATATCAGGAAAACGACAGCCAAAGCGGTCATCATTTTTACCTATAAGGCAATTTTTACCTGTAAAATTAATATGGTCAGTAATCACCATAATGTCACCAACATTAAAGCTTTCGTTGATGCCACCTGCTGCGTTTGTAACAATAAGCTTTTTAATACCCATCATTTTCATAACTCGGATTGGCATTACAACATTTTCCACAGGGTAGCCCTCGTAAAGGTGAATTCTGCCTTGCATACACATAACCTTTTTACCATTAAGTGTACCAAAAACAAAGCGTCCAACATGTCCGGGTGCTGTTGAAACAGGGAAATCCGGAATATCAGAGTAATTCACAAACTGTGGATTTTTAATTTTTTCACCTAAAGTTCCTAAGCCGCTACCAAGAATTATCCCTATATCGTAAGTATCTGTAATTTTTGATTTAATGTATTCAACTGCTTTTGTAATCATTATCCATTTACCTCGTTTACAACTTCGCGTACAAGACGACTTACTTCGTATCCCATTTTTTCAACATCAATAGTTGTAAATTCACCATTTTTGTAAAGCACCTCTCCGTCAACCATTGTGAGAACAACATTACTCTTATTTGCTGAATAAACAAGATTATTGAGAATATCAAAATCAGGGTACATATTTGGTGTTGTCATATCAAGAACAATCAAATCGGCTTTATTGCCAACCTTAATCACACCACAATCGTTTCTTCCCTGCGCTTTATATCCGTTGACAGTTGCCATTTTATAAATTTCCTGAGGAGGAACAATATCTGCTTTATTATTCACACCCTTTGGCAAGAGTGCTGCGAGATACATTTCACGCATAATATCAAGTCCGTTATTACTTGCCGCTGAATCTGTACCGATACCGATATTAACACCCTTCTGTAACATTTTATATGTGTTACAGAAACCACTACCCAGCTTCATATTACTTGCAGGACAATGAGCAACAGTCACGCCCATTTCCTTGAAAATATCCATATCCTCATCCTCTACCCATACACAATGAGCAAGAATTGTCGGACTATTGAACACCTTTGTATCGTAGAAAAGTCGTGCAGGAGTTTTTCCGTATTTTTCCTTGCAATTTTCATGTTCAGCCTTTGTCTCGGAAAGATGAATATGGTTTATATAATATTTACCGTTTGTAAATTCTCCAAATTGCTGGATTATTGAAAGTCGGTTTGTATATTCAGCGTGAAGGCTCATATCAATTTTAATTTTGCCATTCTGGGTATTATGGTACTTTTCAGCAAGGTAAATACCCTCCTGAAATCTGTCATTTGCTGTAATATCCTCATCGACAAATGATACGATTGAACGTCCGAAATTGGTCTTTGCCTTACTGTCAATGACAGCTTTCATAACACCATCACCGAAGAAATACATATCTGTAAATGATGTTGTACCACACGCTAACATTTCTGCAATTGAAAGCATTGTTCCGTAATACGCTCTGTCTGGGTTAAGACGGTCTTCAAATGGAAAAACCTTTTCATTAAGCCAACGGTCAAGAGGAAGATTTTCAGCGTAGCCACGGAGTAATGTCATTGGTGAATGAGTATGAAGATTAACAAATCCCGATGAAAGAACTTTGTTTTTACCATCATATTCCTCTCCGTAATTTTCCTGTGGCATTTCCGTACCGATATAATCGATTTTATCACCCTTAATACCAACATACATATTATTTTGGATTTCAAGGTTTTCGTTTATGACTGAGATATTTTTAAATAACATAATATTTCTCCAAAAAAAGGCAGAGTTTCCCCTGCCCTGTTTTTTATTCTATAATAATTGTTTCTATTACAACGTCTTCTTTTGGTTTGTTTGAAAAATAATCTGCAGGTACCTTTGCAATAGCGTCAACAACATCCATTCCCTCAAAAGTCTGACCAAATACTGTGTGACGGAAATCAAGCCAAGGTGTTCCGCCGATTTCTTCATAAGCTTCAATGCATTCTGTAGGAAATACTCTTTCATCTGCCATACGCATTTGTTCAATTAAATCTTCAGGACATTCCTTTGCCTGAACAATAAAGAACTGACTACCATTTGTGTTAGGACCTGCGTTTGCCATACAAAGTGCGCCACGAAGATTATGAAGCTCACCTGTAAATTCATCTTCAAATGAATGTCCCCAGATGCTCTGTCCACCTGTGCCTGTACCGTTAGGGTCACCACCCTGAATCATAAAATTATCAATTACACGATGGAAAATAAGACCATCATAATAACCATTCTTTGCATGAGTTGTAAAATTTTCAACTGCCTTTGGTGCAAATTCAGGGAAAAGCTTGATTTTGATTTCTCCCATATTTGTTTTTATTGTTGCAATCATATCACCTGCAACAGGTGCATTTAACTGATGAAACATATTTTTTGCTCCTTTTAACTTATTTTTATTCAACTGATTTTAATGACTCAATCATATCAATCTTTTTAAGACTATGTCGCATAATCAGGTTTACAATAACTGTGAAGATAATTGTAAGAACTGTTGCTATAAGAATACTTAACGGATTTAAATCTCTGCCGAACATATACACATCGGTTTCAACAGTGACCATAACAAATCTATGAAGAACAACACCCAGCAGAACACCGAGAATAATACCGAAAATTGTAAGGATAATATTTTCACGGTAAATATACGAGGCAAGTTCATTATGATAGAAACCTAAAAGTCTGAAGGTTGCAAGTTCACGTCTTCTTTCAGTAATATTGATATTATTCAAATTATAAAGAACGACAAAAGCGAGAATAGCAGCGGAAACTACCATCAGGATAATAATGAAATAAAGATTATTAATAACCTCATTAATACCTTCAACTTCTTCAGTATTCGTTAATACAGAATTTACACCGCCTATTCTTGTAAGTGCAAGTTTAAGGTTCTGGTCACTGAAAAGACCGTTTGATTTAATCATAAGAATATTGATATCAGGTTCAATATTATAAATGGAGTGATAGAGTGTAGGAGTCATATAAACATAGTTGAAAATATAGTTTTCTGTAATTCCTACAACCTTGACTTCTTTTGGTGTTACAGTAAACTCATCTATCTTTATAAAAATACTATCATTTACTCCCACATCAAGCAATTCTGCATATTTTTCTGTAATTATTACACCCTTGTCAGAAAGCTTAAGGTCTCTTTCACGCCATCCGCTTTCCTGTAATTTGACAAAACTTGAAAACTGCTCCACATCAGTAGGAACAACAAGATATGCATTTTTTTCTTCGTTTCTCTCCGGATTTGCACTTGATGCCGCAGAAATCATTGTTCGTTTTGCCTGAACATATCCGTCTATACTCGGAATCATCTCGACCTTTGAAAGCATTTTTCTTCTCTCTGAACGAGTAATACTTGAGTCAACACTGACAACACCGGTATAACTGAAAATATCACCATACTGAATATCAACCATTGAAGAGATTGAATCGCGGATACCAAGTCCCACAATAAGAAGTGCCATACATCCGCTGACACCAAAAAGTGTCATAAAGAAACGCTTTTTATATCTGAAAAGGTTTCGGATTGCAGATTTCTGACCGAAATTAAGTCTCTGCCATACAAATTTGATTTTTTCCATAAATGTATGCTTACCTGCCTTTGGTGCAACAGGTCGCATAAGCTCTGCAGGAACACTTCTGAGTGAATA
>JAZNTF010000078.1:0-15937 GCA_045591625.1 Candidatus Fimenecus sp. | reverse complement strand
TAAGGCTATCCTCTGTAAAGTCAATAAGGTTATAAATAGTTTCGTTTTCTTCAAGACGAGTGTAGCCGATATGCTCACCAACAGGTGGAGTGTTGCCTTCATCGTCAACAACAGAGGATGGTCGTGTTGCTGACCCTGATGCAATATAAACAGTACCCTGAGGATTTGAAAGCTCAGCATTATGACCTGTTTTTTCAACAGTTTCCCTATCATAAATCACATTTGAAACGCTATAGAAATGGCTGTGTCCGTAAAGACACAAATCAACACCGAATTCATCAAAGAAAGGTGTCCACAAAAGCTGTAACATCTGATTTTCAGAGTCGCGGGAAGGCTTTCTGCCACCGAAAAGGTCATGATGCATAACTGCAATTATCCATGTGGCATCCTCGTTCTGTTCGGTTGCCTCTTTCATAAAGTCATAATGCTCTTTCATTGACACATTACAGGAGTCAAGCATAAGGAAAAGAGCGTCACCCTGTCTGTACCAATAATCCGTACCGATATATGATTTATAAGTCTGGTCTGCCTCATTAGGATTAGCAGTATAGTATTTATAGCCTACACTTTTTCTGTCGTGGTTTCCGATAGAAGAAGAGAAAGGAATGGATTTCATAAGTGAAGGTGCACTGAGACCGTTATACTCAGTTCTCAAGCCCTCAGTTGCCTGGTCACCACCGGAAACAATTGCATCAATGCTCTTGCCTTCAGCATCAGCAGTTTTTACCGCATTTTCAAGAACTTCATTCCAAAGGTATGAGGAATCACGAAGACTGTTTTCATTCGCCTCATCAAATTCGGTGATGTGGATGTCAGTAACATAGAGTACAGTGTTGTTGACCTTTTCCTCAATGGTGAAAGAATAGGTTTGGGACTTAAATTCACCACTGACACATTTGTAGGAAAAATTCCCTGCATCAAGGTCGTTAAGTGTTACATAAAAACGATTGTCACCATGGGGAGTTTCTTTTACAGTAGCAGCAATTTTATCCGTACCCTTAACGCTTTTAAGTTCAACATATCCCTCGTCAGCATCTGAATACCATGCAATTGTTTTGTCATTTGCATCATTGCCCACAAACATTGTCACAGCTGCTTCGATTTCCTCGGATTCAGCTTCCCAAGCCTTATCCCAGCTGTTTTTGTCAATGGTCTGAGCAGCAAAAACAAGATGTGAGGTCTGAAGAAGCATCACAATAACCAAAACAAGACTTAAAAATCCTTTTGCCTTTTTCATAATAGCATTCTCCCTTGCGTAAAAAGTCTGATAAAATTATTATACTATCGAAAAAATAAAATTACAAGGTAACATTAAAAAGAAAATGCCAACACAGAAGCTCTGCATTGGCATTTTGTTTAGTTTTATTAAGGATTAATCGAAGAAGCCTTTTGCGCCGAATATCAGATAAACAATATCGTTGAGCTTCTTGAGAACGACGTTGAGGGCGTTTTCAGCGGTACTTGGCTCTGCTTCAGGCTCATAAACACCGATTTCAACAAGCATATCGTTGACTTTTTCAATGATTTCATTATCCTTTTCAAAATCATTAACTGTTCTCTTTGTCATCTCATCTGCCTCTGCAAGAATTGCTTCCTGTTCAGGAGTGAGAACGTATCCTGTTTCGTCACAATATTTCTGAAGGTCTTCCAAACACCACTTAAGTGGCTTTAAGTTTCTTGCACCGTTGAACTGCGGATAATAATATTCACCATTCGGGTCGTCGCAGCTGTCAACTGTTGTTACGTGACCTGTTGCAAGGTTAAGAGCCAGTGAAAGAGCAGTGTTGTTATGCTCAAGCTCGTGCTTCTGCTCATAGAAGAACCATGTTGTGTCTTTGTAGTAGCAGGTTGAAATATCAATTGAGCCATCAGGTGAGAGCTCTCTGCCCTCAGCATCCTCAAAGGTTGTTCCGAAAGGCACATAGGATGTTCCCGGTGCAGTTGAGTCAATATTGATGATTTCGTCAGAGTTTGTAGTAGGAGCACTCTTCATAAAGCCGAAGAGACTGTAGTCAGGTGTACAAGCACCGAATGTGAGACCGTAACCTGCAATGAATGAGAATGATACACCCTCTGATTCGAGACTTGCAATATTTTTGTGAAGTCGTGCTTTGGATTCATAGAAAGCATCAACCTCTTTTCTGACAACATCGGATGTAATAAAGTTTGTTGCCATAACTTCGTCAACTCTTGCAAGAGGAATCATATTGCTCAGAGATGGGGTAGCACCGAAAAGCTCAGTAGAAAGAGCTCTCAAAGCCATATCAATAAATTCACGAAGAATGTGCTTAGGTGCAATACGAATAGCAACATTTACAAAATATCCCCAAGGTTCACCGACAAGGTCACTGATAAGACCGTTATAGAAAAGGTCAGCAGAAATCGGTTCACAATAACTCTGTGTGAGCATATCAGGAATAACATCTGTACCGTCCCATGCACCAACAATTCCCACAACTCTCTTAATGTGGCTTTCGGCTCTTGTCGGATATGCGTCAATATATGCTGTTGTGATAGATGCACCCATACTCATAGGAACAAGAATAACTTCTTTTGCACCAACCTTGTTTTCAGCAAGAATTGTTTCAAGGAAATCGTGGAGTCCTTGTACGTTCTTTGATGTGTATGAGAAAGCATTGTAATTGAAAACATAGAGATAATCTTCATAGTTTTCACCAAACTTTTCCTTTGCAATATCTTCACAAGGAATTGATGAATAAAAACGCTCTCTTGCTTCACTGCGCATTTCACCATCTTCACCCGCTGCCCAAGGATATTCTGAAACAGGCATTGCATATCTTGGTGTTACAACTCGTGGATGAGGATTACCGTTTTCATCAACAAGGTTGAATTTGAAAAGATTACGAACAATTGTCTTAACATCATCTTCCTTAATTGTGAAATTTCTTGTAACAGAAGAAGCAATAAGGCTGCTGGCAACGCTCAAAATTGCAGTAATAGTTGATGCGTCAGAGAAAGCTTCATCCATTGAATTGAAGAGATTCCATCTTGATTGGTATTTTCCCTCTGCAATAAGAGAGGCATAGTTTTCATAGTCCTGAAGTGTGCCATTCTCAAATGCACCTTCCTGGGTATAGCTTTCATCAAAAAGATAGGAATAACTTTGTCCGATACCTGTTACGAAAACAATAAGGCTGTCTTCATTGTCAGCAAAAGCGCTTTCGATATCAGAAACAGTAGTTACCTCCGGAGCATCTTCTCTTGCGTTAACAGGCATAAGCGCAATAGTTGCTACCATTATAACAGCGAGAAGAATCGCGATAAATTTTTTCATTTTCTGAACCCCTTTCGTATTTTTAAATACATTTAAATATATAGTATCACTTATTAATTTTCTTTTCAATCTTAATTTGAAATTTCTACCTTTTTTCCAAATTTTGACCACAGAAATTTATGTTTTAAACAATAAAAGATGTTTTGTGTTTTTTGCTTTTATTTTTATTGCTTTTGTGGTATATTTTTCAAAAGAAAAAAATAGGGTAAAAAGCGGTGTGGCGAAGTTATTAAAATTCCACATGAAACGGGAGAAAATTTGAAAATGTGCTACAAAAAGAACCACAATCCGTGATTTGGATTGTGGTAATTTTTATACTTTATTTGTGGCCATTGCAATTTGCACAATTTCCTGTACAACCACCGAATTCGGCCTTGCCTTCGGGAGTGTCACGATAATACTGTGTGTGAGTATCTCTGTGCTTGGTTGTAGTCCAGATTTCTTCTGCAACAGGAGCCCATTCCCTTGCATATTCGTCACATTTGCTGCAAAGCTCATCGGCAGTTTCCTGACGCTGTAAATCAGATGACTTTGCGCCGGTCTGCTTGATAATTTCACGAAGCTTTTCGGGATTTTCAAGCATAGGACAAGGACGAAGATGATTATCGTTGAATGGTTGATTTTTATAGTATGTCATAAAGAGAGGTCTTTGTAAGGCTTCTAAAAGTGTATGAGTGCGGATGTTTGAATCTGAGAAGTGAATGAAAACACAAGGCTCAATATCACCTGCGGAGTTAATGTGGAAATAATTTCGTCCACCTGCAATACAACCACCAACATATTCACCGTCATTCTGGAAGTCCATAATGAAAATAGGCTTACCAGTTTTTCCGTCACGCATTTTCTTATTCCAGAAATAAAGCTCTTTTCTCTGTTCAGGAGTAGGAATAAGCTCTTTGTCAGCAGAATGACCGACAGGCATATAATTGAAGTTGAGCATATATTTTGCGCCTTTACCGATAACGAAATCGATAAATTCGTCACTTGTAACAGTGTCGAGATTCTTTCGTGTGTAACAAACCGAAACACCAAAGAGACACTTGTTCTTTTTAAGCAAATCCATGGCCTTAAGCGTTGTCTGATATGCACCCTCACCACGACGCCAGTCGTTTGATTCCTCGTTACCTTCAAGGCTTAATGCAAGAGAGATGTTTCCGAGACGATTCATTTCGTCACAAAGAGCCTGGTCAACAAGTGTTGCATTAGTAAAAACGAGGAAGATACAATCCTTGTTAGCTTCACAGATTTGAAGAACCTCTTTTTTCTTGATAAGAGGCTCACCACCAGTAAGCCAATAGAAATGACAACCTAATTCCTTACCCTGAGTGACAATGCTCTGCATTTCTTCAAGAGAAAGATTCTGCTTATGACCATATTCAGCAGCCCAACAACCCTTACAGTTAAGGTTACAAGCACTTGTAGGGTCAAAAAGAATGTTGAAAGGAATATTACACTTGTACTTTTCGCGATTTTCACGAACAGCCTTTGTGCCATAAAGCCCGGCGTCAATACCGAATGAAAGGAGCATCTGTTTTACAACATTTCTGTCTACGTCGTTAATAATGCTCAAGGCAAACTGAGTCCATACATTATCCTGGTCACGAGCAACTTCCTGAAATTTCTTGAAGTTTTCAGGTGGGAAAATCTTGTTGAATAATGGCTCGATTTTCTCTGACAGTTTTACAATATTAGCTTGTGGGTCTTTGTCAACATATTTGAGCAAACGGTCAAGCGCAAGGCTCAAACCGGCCTTTTGCATTTTGTAAACTAACTTCATAATGCATCCTTTCGTTAAATTATATCAAAATTAGATATTCATATTATTTTATTGCAAAATCAAAATAAAGTCAATGATTTAATGTGTTTTAATATGAAAAAATATTTTCCATAGGTTTATTTTGTTCAATTTCAGGGAAAAATAAACAGAAAACCGATAATTTTAGCATTTAAAAATACAGAAAACAGTAGAAAAAATCAGTAAAATATGGTATATTAAAATTTATCTATTAAACAAAGGTGAATTGTAGATGAAAAAATCTTATGTTGAAATTGCAAAAGGAGTAAAACTTCTTTGTCTCAATAGCAATAAATTTAAAACAAACTGCATCAAGGTGGATTTTTATTTGCCGATAGGTGACCGTCTTGCTGCGCAAAATGTGTTGACCTCTTTAATGGGACACACATCTTATAATTATAATACATTCAAGGCTTTCAACGGTAAGGTTGAAGGTCTTTACGGTGCTGATTTTGATACGGGAATTGCAACAATCGGTGAAAAGGTGAGAATCAGATTTTCTGTTGAAATTCCTGACGACAGATTTTCACTTGACGGAAAATCAATTGCAGAAGAAGCCTTGAATTTCCTTGTGGATATAATCAGGAATCCTCATTGCGAAAATGGTGAATTTAATAAGAATGCGACTGAAAGAGAAGTAAGATTTACTCTTGAAAATATTGAGGCGGAAAAGAATGATAAGCGTGCTTTTGCTATTTCACGACTTCGTCAGCTTATGTGTCAGGGTGAGCCTTACGGTATTGACCGTGAAAAGCTTGAAGAGGATGTCAGAAATCTTGACGGTAAAAAGCTTTTTGATGCATATATGGATATGCTTCAGTCTTCAACTATTGTAATTACCGCTTGCGGTAGTCTTGATTCAGATATGGTTAAAAATATCTTTACTGATTTTGTAGAATCTATTCCTGAAAGAAACCCTGCAGAACTTGAAACGGTTTTTATCACAAAAGCAGATAAAATCAGATATTTCAAGGACGAAATGGATGTTAATCAGGCAAAGCTTGTAATCGGACTTCGAGCAGGTATGGAAAATGAAAACGATGACTATTTCCCATTCCGTGTTATGACAGATATTTTCGGTGGTGGACCTTATTCAAGACTTTTCCTTAATGTACGTGAAAAAATGAGCCTTTGCTATTATTGTGGTGCAAGACTTCTTCGTGAAAAAGGTATAATTTTTATCCAGAGTGGTATTGAAGAAGAAAATTATGAAAAAGCCTTGAGCGAAATTCTTAATCAGCTCGATGTTATGAAAAAAGGTGAATTTACAAAGGAAGACTTTGATTCCTCAATAAAAGCGCTTTCAGATGCGTTCAAGGGTGTTGAGGATTCACCGGTTGCAGTATGTACTTTTTACAGCTCACAGGTTTTTGATGATGAGCTTATAAACGGTAATGAATATGCAGAAAAGATTTCTCAGGTAACAATGGAACAGGTAGTTGAATGTGCAAAGAGAGTGAGTGTTGACTCAGTATATTTGCTTGCAGGGGAGAGTGGCGACGATGAGTAATATCAAGGAAATAAAAAACGAATTGCTTAATGACAGTTATTATGAAATTGACCACAGCTCGGGAGTTAAAATCTTTGTTTATCCTAAAGAAAATTATTCCTCTTCCTATGCTATTTTCGGAACAAAATACGGTTCGATTGATACTTGCTTTAAGGTAGAGGGTCAGGAAAATTTCACAGAAGTCCCGGAGGGAATTGCTCATTTCTTAGAGCATAAGCTTTTTGAAAGTGAAGAGCTTGATGCCTTTGCAAGATATGCAAAAACAGGTGCTTCTGCTAATGCATATACCTCATTTGATAAGACCTGTTATCTTTTCTCTTGTACAGATAATTTTAAAGAGTCTCTTGAAATTCTTTTCGATTTTGTTCAGAATCCGTATTTCACAGAGCAGACTGTACAGAAGGAACAGGGAATTATCGGTCAGGAAATCAGAATGTATGAGGATGAGCCCGGTTGGGAGTCTTTGTTTGTGCTTCTTCGCGCTATGTATCATCAGCATCCTGTAAGAATTGATATTGCAGGCACAGTGGACTCAATAAGTGAAATTACAGCCGACTTGCTTTATGAGTGTTACAACACATTCTATAATCCTTCTAATATGGCTGTTGCAGTAGCTGGTAATGTAAGTGTAGAACAAGTGCTTAAGGTAGCCGACAAGATGCTTAAGCCAAAAGAATGTAAAAAAATTGAAAGAAAATTTATGGAAGAGCCGGCAACGGTTGTTGAAAAAACTGCAGTTAAAAACTTAAGTGTTGCAATGCCAATATTTGCAATTGGTTTTAAGGAAGTCATAAAAACACCTTGCCGTTCACTTAAGGAACTGTTGGTTAGTAATATTTTACTTGATGTAATTGCAGGTAAAACATCTTCACTTTACGAAAATCTTTTGAACAAAGGTCTTATAAATACTACCTTTGATACAGAATATTTTGAGGGTTACGGTTATTCTGCTCATCTTTTCACGGGAGAAAGTCACGAATATGAAAAGGTAAGAGAGTATATTAACGAAGAGCTTACAAGAGTTATTAAAGACGGTGTAAATGAAGAGGATTTTGAGAGAATAAAGAAAAAACATTACGGTAATTTCATAATGAATTTCAACGATATTGATTCAATCTCAAATTCTCTTATCGGTTCATATTTTAACGGTGAAGGTCTTTTCGACCAGCTTTCCGTGTTGGAAAGCATTACCATTGATGATGTGAATGACAGAATAAGAAATGCAATAAATATTGAAAATTCATCAATGTCCGTTATAAAACAGAAATAAGGAGGTAATAGTATGAAATTCTTGTCAGATTATTGTCAGGTGAATTTTCCGAATCTTGGAATTTCACTTGATGTTTATGAAAATTTTCTTGAAATCCCATTTGGAGGAGATACTATTACAATAAAATTCTATGGTCTTATTATTGCATTCGGTTTCGTTCTTGCCGCACTTTTTGGCGGAAGAAAAGCTTATGTATGGAAAATAAGTCTTGACCATATGGTTGATGTGTTGATTTACGGTATTATCGGAGCAGTTGCCGGTGCAAGATTATATTATGTTGCTTTTCAGTGGGATTATTACAAAAACGACTTACTTTCTATTTTTAAAATATGGGAAGGCGGTCTTGCAATTTACGGCGGTATCATTGGAGGTATTATTGCGGCATATTTCGTATGCAAAAAAAGAGGAATGCCATTCCTTAAATTGCTTGACCTGATTGGTATGGCTCTTCCTATCGGTCAGGGAATCGGTCGTTGGGGTAATTTTACTAATCAGGAGGCATTTGGTGTAAATACTACAAGCCTTTTCGGTATGACAAGTGACAAAATTGTTGACTACATAAACAGTCATCAACAGGAATTTGCACAGAATGGCATAGAAATGAATCCTGATTTGCCTGTTCACCCTACATTTCTTTATGAATCAGTGTGGTGTCTTTTAGGATTTGTTGTGCTTTTCATTGTGTGCCAGAAATTTTACAAGTTTGACGGTCAGTTGATTTTAGGCTACGGAATTATATACGGTCTTGAAAGAACAATAGTTGAAGGACTTCGTATTGACAGCCTTTATATTGCAAATACAAATCTTCGTGTGTCACAGCTTGTGTCATTGGCACTTGTAATTGTATGCACAATTATTACAATTTATAAATTTGTTAAGCTTAATAAAGAAAAGAAGATGTCGGAGGTGCAGGAAAATGTATAAAATTATTGACGGTAAAGAAGTATCAGCATCTGTAAGAAATGAGATTAAGGCAGAGGTTGAAGCACTTAAAACAGAGGGCAAAAAAACAGGCCTTGCAGTTGTTATTGTAGGTAATAATCCTGCTTCCCGTGTTTATGTAAACAACAAGAAAAAGGGTTGTGAGGAAGTAGGAATGGAGTCTTTTGAATATGCTCTTCCTGAAGAAACAACAACCGAAGAATTACTCGAGTTAGTCGAAAAACTCAACAATGACGATAGTGTTGACGGTATCCTCTGTCAGTTGCCACTTCCGAAGCATATTGATGAAAAAAAGGTGCTTAATGCAATCGTACCTCATAAGGATGTTGACGCCTTTCACCCTGTAAATACAGGTCATATTATGATTGGTGACCACTCATTTTTACCTTGTACACCGGCAGGGATTATGGAAATGCTCAAATATTACGATATTTCCGTTGAGGGAAAAGAATGTGTAGTAATCGGCAGAAGTAATATTGTCGGTAAACCAATGGCAATGCTCTTGTTAGGTCAGAATGGTACTGTTACAATCTGTCATTCTCGAACAAAGGACCTTGCAGAGGTTACAAAGAGAGCTGATATTCTCGTTGCGGCTGTAGGTATTGCATATTTTGTAAAAGAAGATATGGTAAAAGATGGTGCAGTTGTAATTGATGTTGGTATGAACAGAAACCAAGAGGGTAAGCTCTGTGGTGACGTTGATTTTGAAGCAGTAAAAGATAAATGCTCATTTATCACACCTGTTCCCGGTGGTGTAGGACCAATGACAATTACAATGTTGCTTAAAAATACATTGACAGCTTCTCGTGAGCACTTTAACAAATAATTACAGGGCAAGGTCTCTTGGCTCCCTTGAAAGGGGAGCTGTCACCGTAAGGTGACTGAGGGGTTATTGTCGAGCATCTTTTAAATGAAAGAGGGTGAGTAAATGACACAATTTAATGTTACGGGTATGAGCTGTGCTGCTTGTGTTTCTCGTGTGGAAAAGGCTGTAAATTCAGTTGATGGTGTTAAAACTTGTTCTGTCAGCTTGCTCACCAATTCAATGGGTGTTGAAGGCTCTGCAGACCCTCAGAAAATCATTTCTGCAGTAAATGAAGCAGGTTATGGTGCAACACTTAAAGACGGTAAAAACACATCAACAAAGGCAAAAGACGATGCTTTGAAGGATACCGAAACACCAAAACTTAAGAAAAGACTGATTTCATCACTTGGATTTTTAGTTGTCTTGATGTATATCTCCATGGGACATGTGATGTGGGGTTGGAGATTGCCTGAAAATTTATCATCAAATCCACTTGCCATCGGTCTTTGTGAATTGTTATTAACCATTATCGTAATGGTGATAAATCAGAAATTCTTCATAAATGGCTTCAAAAGCCTTTTACACAAGTCACCGAATATGGATACTCTTGTGGCACTCGGTTCAGGTGCATCTTTTGTGTATAGTGCTTATGTGTTATTTAAAATGACAGCAGACGTTACAATGGCTCACTATTATCTTCACGATTTTTACTTTGAGTCTGCTGCTATGATTTTAACGCTTATTACCGTTGGTAAGATGCTTGAAGCCCGTTCAAAAGGTAAAACAACAAATGCACTTAAATCATTAATGAATTTAGCACCGAAAACTGCAACGATTTTAAAAAACGGAACCGAAACAGAGGTGCCTGTTGAAGATGTGCAGAAAGGTGACATCTTTGTTGTCCGACCTGGTGAACAGATTTCCGTTGATGGTATAATTGTTGACGGTGTAACTGCAGTTGACGAATCAGCACTTACAGGTGAGAGTATTCCTGCTGATAAAACAGTTGGAGATAAAGTTTCGGGTGGCACAATAAATCAATCGGGATTTATTAAATGTGAGGCTTTGCGAGTAGGTGAGGACACCACTCTTTCACAGATTATTAAAATGGTTAGTGATGCTGCTGCAACGAAAGCGCCTATTGCTAAAATTGCAGATAAGGTTTCAGGTGTGTTTGTGCCTGTTGTAATCACAATCGCAGTTATTGCCACAATTGCTTGGCTCATTTCAGGACAGAGCTTCGGATTCGCTCTTGCAAGAGGTATTTCAGTTCTTGTAATCAGCTGTCCTTGTGCATTGGGACTTGCAACCCCGGTTGCTATTATGGTTGGTAATGGTGTAGGTGCTAAAAACGGAATTCTTTTTAAAACTGCAGTTTCATTGGAGGAAACAGGCAGAGCAAATATTGTAGTTCTTGATAAAACGGGTACAATAACAAAGGGTCAACCAAAAGTGACAGACATTATTCCAATCAATTCAACGGAAGATGAGTTGTTGAATATTGCTTATGCCCTTGAAATAAAAAGTGAACATCCTCTTGCAAAGGCCATTGTTGAAAAAGGAAATGAATTGAATATTATCACTTTTGATGCACAGAATTTCAAAGCACTTTCAGGAAACGGTGTCACAGCACAGGTTGAGGGAAAAACATTTTATGGTGGTAGTCTTAAGTTCATAAGTGAAAAGATAACCATTGATAATGAAACAGTCAAGATGGCAGAAAATCTTGCTGAAAAAGGAAAAACACCACTTTTATTCTCCGACAAAGAAAAATTGCTTGGTATTATTGCAGTTGCCGATGTTATTAAAGAAGATAGTCCCAAAGCAATTAAGGAATTGCAGAATATGGGCATAAAGGTTGTAATGCTCACAGGTGATAACGAAAAAACTGCCAACGCGATAGGTAAACAGGCAGGTGTTGATGAAATTATTTCAGGTGTTATGCCTGATGGTAAAGAAAAAGTAATCCGTCGGCTTCGTGACAAAGGCAAGGTCATTATGGTAGGTGACGGAATTAACGATGCACCGGCATTAACACGAGCTGATATGGGTATTGCCATCGGTGCGGGTACTGACATTGCAATTGATTCTGCAGATGTTGTACTTATGAATAGCAAACTATCCGATGTTTCTGCTGCAATAAGATTGAGCCGAGCAACACTTAAAAATATCCACGAAAATCTTTTCTGGGCATTTTTCTACAATGCAATCGGAATTCCGCTTGCGGCAGGATTGTTTGTAAATATTTTCGGATGGGAATTAAATCCGATGTTTGGCGCAGCGGCAATGAGTCTTTCCTCATTCTGTGTTGTGTCAAATGCTCTGCGACTTAATTTTAAAGATATTCATAACAGTAAAAAAGATAAGAAAATAAAATCAAAAATAAAGGAGAAAAAACCTATGGAAATCACAATGAAAATTGAAGGTATGATGTGTCCGCACTGCGAAGCACATGTTAAAAAGGCTCTTGAAGGAGTAGCAGAAGTTCGAGAAGCAATCGTAAGCCACAAAGATGGTACAGCAATCGTAACTCTCGATGCTGATGCATCACGCGAAACTCTCAAAAAAGCAGTTGAAGAGCAGGGCTATAAGGTAATAGAATAATTGCAAAATATAAAGCGCTAAATCAGGCTCCCCACTTGATGGGGAGCTGTAATTTTTACAGAAATGACTCAGGAGCAAACAGAGTTGTGTTTGAAAAAAGAGTAGTCCGTTTGCGTTCCGACATTTTCTCATTGACAAATTCATTAAAAAATAGTTTAATATATAGGATACAAAATTTTAAGTAAAGGTGATACAAATGGAAAACACCGTTCAGAAGAAAAAAATAGTTTTAAGTGCCATTCAGCCAACAGGTACACCAACTCTCGGTAACTACCTTGGTGCACTTAAGAACTGGAAAAATATGAAGGATGACTATAATTGTCTTTATGCTGTTGCTGACTTGCATTCTCTTACAGTTCGTCCTGAACCGGCAACACTTCGTAAAAACACAATGGAGCTTTATGCTATTCTTTTAGCACTTGGTCTTGACCCTGAAGAAAGCATCGTTTTCATTCAGAGCCATGTTCCACAGCACGCTCAGCTTGCATGGCTTTTGAATTGTTGTACACAGTTCGGTGAAGCGGCAAGAATGACCCAGTTCAAGGACAAGAGTGAAAAACACCCCGAAAATGTAAATGTTGGTCTTTTCACATATCCTATTCTTATGGCTGCAGATATTCTTCTTTATCAGGCTGACTATGTTCCAATCGGTGCTGACCAGAAACAGCATCTTGAGATTGCCCGTGATATTGCGGATAGATTCAATACAGTTTACGGTAACACATTCACAATGCCTGAACCATTTATCGGCAAGGTTGGTGCTCGTGTTATGTCACTTCAGGACCCTATGGCTAAAATGAGTAAATCAGACCCGAATCCAAAGAGCTATATCTCAATGCTTGATGACGATAATGTTATTGTGAAGAAAATCAAGAGTGCAGTTACTGACTCTGAAGCAAAGGTTCGTTATGCTGACGGAAAAGACGGTATCAACAACCTTATGGGCATATATTCTTGCTGTACAGGTCTTTCTTACGAACAGATTGAAAAGGATTTTGATGGTAAGGGCTATGGTGATTTCAAAGCAGCAGTTGCGGAAGCAGTTGTTGAAGAGCTTCGTCCGTTCAAGGCTGAATTCAATCGTCTTGTTAATGACAAACCATACCTTAACGAGTGTGCAAAGAACGGTGCAGAAAAGGCATCAAGATTTGCACAGAGAACACTTTCAAAGGCTATGAAAAAATCAGGTTTGTACCAGTTATAATTTAATCCAAAAGATTTCGGCGGAGCAAAAACTCCGTCGATTTTTGTTTTTATGACAAGTTACAATTTAAACACCTGATTTGCACAAGAATGCAAGAAAAAGTGGTCGTTTCTTGCAAAAACCGATATGTTAATTCGAAAATTGCACAAATTATGCAGGAGGTGTTTGGATAAATTTCAAAAAAGCGAAAAATCTTTGTTGAAATGTTGACAATAAATTTTATGGGTATATACTATTAATATATAGCATAATTTTTGAAAGGATATATTTCTATGGAAAAGTACTTATCAATTTTCGCATTGCTCGGTGCAGTAATTGCTCTTGCCTTTGCTTTGTTTACAGCCAAAAGGGTGCTCGGTTTTTCCGAGGGAACAGAAAAAATGCAGAAAATTTCCCGTTCAATCCGTAGTGGAGCAAACGCATATCTTAAACGACAGTATTCTGTTGTTTCAGTTTTCTTTGTAGGTATGTTCGTAATTCTTTGCATTATGGCATCTTTAAAATTACTTACTTGGTTTGTTCCTTTTGCTTTTGTAACAGGTGGAATTTTTTCGGCACTTTCAGGCTTTGTAGGTATGAAAATCGCAACACTTTCCAACGCGAGAACTGCAAACGCTTGTCGTGAAGGACTCAATAAAGGACTTCGTGTAGCTTTTTCAGCAGGTTCAGTTATGGGCTTTACTGTTGTAGGTCTTGGACTTCTTGATATTGCTATCTGGTTTACACTTTTAAAATTCGTATTCAACCTTTCACCTACTGATATCACATCAGCAATGATTACATTCGGTATGGGTGCTTCATCAATGGCACTTTTTGCTCGTGTCGGTGGCGGTATCTTCACAAAGGCTGCTGACGTTGGTGCTGACCTTGTTGGTAAGGTTGAGGCTGGTATTCCGGAAGATGACCCCCGTAATCCTGCTGTTATTGCCGATAACGTTGGTGACAATGTCGGTGACGTTGCAGGTATGGGTGCCGACCTTTATGAATCTTATGTTGGTTCCATCATTTCTGCATCTGCACTTGGTGTTTCTGCATTTGGCGGTGACGTAAAGGGTATGGCAGTTCCTTTGTTTTTAGCATCTCTTGGTATCGTTTTATCAATTCTCGGTACAGTTTTTGTTCGTACAGGTGAAAGCATTGACCAGAAACAACTTCTCAAGGCATTGAGCAAGGGTACAAATTTCAGTGCAATTGCAATCGCAGTTCTTTCATTACCTATTGTTTATTTTGTTCTTGACGGTAACCTTGGTCTTTATGCTGCTATTATTTCCGGTCTTCTTGCAGGTGTGCTTATCGGTAAATCAACTGAATATTTCACATCCGACAGTTACAGACCAACAAGAAAACTTGCTGAAACATCTGAAACAGGTTCAGCAACAATTATTATCGGTGGTTTAGGACTTGGTATGAAGTCAACTGCACTTCCTATCGTTATCGTTGCAATCAGCGTTCTCGTTTCATATTTTGCATCAGGTGGCGCAGCAAGTGCTTCAATGGGACTTTACGGTATTGCACTTTCTGCAGTTGGTATGCTTTCAACTCTTGGTATCACATTGGCAACTGACGCCTACGGTCCTGTTGCTGACAATGCAGGCGGTATTGCTGAAATGGCAGGTCTTCCACCTGAGGTCAGAGAAAGAACAGACGCTCTTGACTCTCTCGGCAACACAACTGCTGCAACAGGTAAGGGCTTTGCTATCGGTTCAGCTGCTCTTACAGCACTTGCACTTATCGCATCATATGTTGATAAGGTAAAGGCAATCAACCCGGATGCTGACTTAAGCTTTGATATTATCAACCCGGTTGTTCTTATCGGTCTTTTCGTTGGTGCGTGCTTACCATTCGTATTCGCAGCGTTGACAATGGATTCTGTTGGTAAGGCTGCACAGAGTGTTGTTAAGGAAGTTCGTCGTCAGTTCAAGGAAATCAAGGGCCTTATGGAAGGCAAGAATGAGCCTGACTACGCATCTTGTGTTGATCTTTGTACACGCGCAAGCCTTCGTGAAATGGTAATGCCAACAATAATTGCAGTTGCTGTTCCTGTTGTTGTGGGAATGGTGCTCGGTTATAAGGGTGTTGTGGGTATGCTTGCAGGTGCAACGGTTTCAGGCTTCCTTATGGCAATCTTTATGTCAAACTCAGGTGGTGCTTGGGACAATGCAAAGAAATACATTGAAACAGGTGTTCACGGTGGTAAAGGTAGCGGACAACATAAGGGCGCTGTTGTAGGTGATACAGTCGGTGACCCATTCAAGGATACATCAGGTCCTGCAATCAACATTCTTATCAAGCTTCTTTCAATGGTTTCAATCGTTTTCGCAGGTCTTGTTGTTAATTATAGCTTATTCTAAAAAACAAAACGGTGAGGTTATGCACAAGTCCAGTAAAAACGGACAATAGAAAAAAGAACCCTCCTATGGTAGAATAAAACTATCATAGGAGGAATTTTTATGCCCAGAAGTTACAGACACATAAAAGAATACGAAAAAGAAATATTGGAATTAAAAGAACA